>JAHQWY010000328.1 GCA_029856445.1 Promethearchaeia archaeon | reverse complement strand
GTATAACTTATCAAAACAATTATTTTACAACTTATAGCTAAAAATAAAATTAGAGGAAATTGAGTAAAATGGCACGTCCGTATCAAAAAGCAAACATTCCAGGCCCTGAAATGGGCGTTTCTGTTTCAGATCCTGTTGTAATAGCGAATTTTCTAAAAAATCCAATGAAAAAAGTTTTAATAATTGGCGCAGAATCTCTAAATTGGGAGCTTGATGGTAAAAAATTAGCTGATTATTTAATAGACATTGCCAATAAAATTGATTGTCATGTAGTGTGTACTGGTCATGCATATAATTATGTGAAGGATAAAATTAGTGATGGAAAATTGTATGATATGTCACTAATTAATATTACAAATCGTTTATGTGATAAAGATTGGATCGGTTTAGATGGGAAAGGTCAATATTCGATGGCTATCTTCGGTGGTCATCTAGTATTTTATGTTTCTCAAGCACTATCACGTATCAAAAACTTTACGAACTGGGTTAAAACTATTGATTTAGATAAATATTCGCATCCAAACGCTAGATTCAGCTTACCGAATCTAAGCGACGACGATTGGAAAAAATTTTTGGAAAGTTTAATTGAAAAACTATAAAATAAAAAACAAAAGTAAATAAAAAATAAAATGAGGAGATTTATGAAATGAGTTTTGCAGATATGCCCGTAGATGTAGGTCCCGTCTACGAAGGTGAGCGTATTAGAGGAAATCAAATGTATGTAGAACTTGGAGGTCCCAAAATTGAGAAGCATTTTGAGTTGGTTCGGGTAAAAGCAGCAAAAGAAATTGAAGATGGAAAGGTCAACCTTATTGGCCCAGATCTTAAAGACATGGAAGAAGGTAAGAGCTATCCAATTGGAATTTTAGTAGAAGTCTCTGGACCAGAACTTGAGGAAGATTTGGAAGCAGTATTCGAAAGAAGGGTTCATGAATTCTGTAATTTTGTAAATGGAATAATGCATTTAAACCAGAGATATACAAATTGGATGCGTATTTCCAAAGCAGCTTTTGAAAAAGGATTTAATTCACTTCAAATGCTTGGAACCATCTTAATAAGACTTTATAAAGCTGAATTACCAATTATAAAAAAAGCACAGGTTACTTTCTATACTGATCCCGAAAAAATAAAAGAACCATATGATATCGCTTTAGAAATATACAATAAAAGAGATGAAAGAGCTCGTAGTATAAACGACGAAGATGTTGATATGTTTTATGGTTGTGTTTTATGCCAATCTTTTGCTCCAACGCACGCATGTTGTATTACTCCCAATCGTATGAGTTTATGTGGTTCAATTTCATGGTTCGATGCGAGAGCTGCAGCTAGAGTTGATCCAAAAGGACCTCTATTCGAAGTTCCTATGGGCGATTGTTTAAATGAATTAGCTGGCGAGTTTACAGGAGTCAATGAAATGATTAAAAAGCGTTCACTTGGGGAAATCGAAAAAATTTATCTTTATAGTGGAATGGAATACCCTCATACTTCATGTGGTTGCTTTGAAGCAATAGATTTTTTCATTCCCGAAACTGGTGCAGGTCATGGTATAATTGATAGAAATCATGAAGGAGTTGCTATTAATGGGCTACCTTTTAGTGCAATGGCCAATCAAACGGGTGGAGGAAAACAAATGCCCGGTTTTAATGGAATAAGCATACAATACATTGTATCACCTAAATATCAAAAGTATGATGGAATAAATTCTGGATTGGAAGGAGGAATCTACACAATTGTATGGATGGGTAGAACTGTTAAAGATCGTGTCTATGATCTTCTTCCAGAAGATATTAGAGATAAAATTGCTACCGAAGAAGATGTTTCTGATTTAAGCGAATTACCTGCATGGTTAGAAAAAGTTCAACATCCGATTATAGAAACAGAAGAATATAAAGCTGCAGTGGGTGGAATAGAAGAGGAAGAAGAAGAATGGGAAGAAGAAGGCGCTATGGTTCCTATGGGAACTGTTGGGATGACCATTCCAGGAGTAGGTGGTGCGGGGGGATTCAAAGTAATTCTTAAGAACTGTAAAATCCATGCTGAATCGATTATAATCAAGAAGATTGAGCCTAAACGTAAGAAGAAATAAATATCAAAATTTTTTTATTACTTTTTTTTTCCTTATATATTACTCTACAAAGTTAATTCCTTTAAATTTAAGATCTTTAAATCATAATAGAAATTGGATTTAGTTGTATTGAATCGGTAATATAATTGGTAAATATCATTATAGTTTATCTTTAAATTTTTGTTGCATTATTTTGTAGAAATATTTAATTTATAAAGAAAAAAGACAAAAATATATTATTAGCACTTTTGGCTATGAAGGATGTTTGCAACTTGAAAGTTAATTTTTATATTATTTACATCTCATGGGTAGCAAGTCTTATAGTCTATATTTGGTTCTGCTCTCTCGCTTCAAACACCCGAGATCAATTTTTGCGTTTATTGAGTTTTGGGACGATGTGGATCATGCTTTTTTTCTGTTTTTTACTATTGATTTTTTCAGAGAGATCAAAATAATATATCAAAATTTCGATAAAATTTCAATTTGGACATATTGAATCATATTAAATTTATAATAATATAATCTCGACATAAATTCGACAAAATTAATTTAAATTATCTATGTACTTAGATGAATCGTTATATTGTCTCGAAGTATTATTAATAGGGTAATATTTAAAAGTGTGAATTTTGATGTGCATAGAGAGCAATAATAAAGAATATATATTTAACGTGATTTGGTTTAAAAGCTTATTGGAGTTAATATGTTAATTCGAGAAGCAGGTATCATCTTCAATGGAATTCCTGTTGTATTTGTTAGTTATCATAGAGCGAGTAAGGAAAATACTGATTTGATATGTTCAAGTGGATTTATGACTGGAATTCTTACATTTGCCGAATGCTTAATGCAACCTATAGAATATTTTGAAAGCAGTAAATATACGATAATTTTTAAGAAAGGAATTATGCAAGATTTTTATGGGAAGAACCGAGAAATTCTCTCTTTTTTAGTAATGGATAAAGATGATCGCCTTGAAAAATATTTGGACAGAACTATTAAGCCAATCTTAGATAAATTGCTTAAAAGATTCATTTCAGAATATAATGGATGTAAAGTAAATGAAGTTGCTAAATTTGAGCCATTTAAAAAGACTATAGATAAAGTTTTCGGAACAGATACCCAAACTCTGGAAGAAAAGGTAAGTTCTTTACTCCAATAGTGGAAAGTTTACATGTGATTAATCCAAAAATCTTTTATAGCCCGAAGGATTTTGAGATTTTTTCTTAATCATAATAATTAATTGATTATACCTTAGGTAAAGATGATTATAATTATTCATTATTTAAACTAATTCCGATTGTGTCTTTTATATCGTGTGTATAATTTATAAAAATATTAAAATCAGAATGTTATAATTTTTATTCAAAATTCTTACTTTTTATAAGATAATAGTTCATACATACTTAAATTTTGTATAATTGAATGTTCAGACAATATATAAAATTTCCAAAAAAAGTTTCAACCGGTCTTATAAAATAGACTGAATGAAACGACAAATCAACGAGCTTATCCGAATTTATTGTTCTGTCGATACGGAATATTATTAATAGGGTAATATTTAAAAGTGTAGTTTTCGTTCTATATAAAGAACATCTATATATAATATACTTGTAATGTGATTTGGTTTAAACCCTTATTGGAATCAGTATGTTAATTCGGGAAGCAGGTATCATCTTCAACGGAATTCCAGTTATATTTGCTAGTTATCATAGAGCGAGTAAAGAGAAAACTGATTTAATATGTTCAAGTGGTTTAATGAGTGGACTCTTAACATTTGCCGAATGCTTGATGGCGCCAATAGAATATTTCGAAAGTAGCAAATTTACCATAATTTTCAAGAAAGGAATAATGGAAGATTATTATGGAAAACAGCAGGAAATTCTCTCTTTTTTGGTAATAGATAAAGATAATCGTCTCGAAAAATATTTGGATAAAACTATAAAACCTTTACTTAATAAATTACTTAACAAATTCATTTCAGAATTTAATGGGTGTAAAGTAACTGAAGTAGCCAAATTTGAGCC
>JAHQWY010000045.1 GCA_029856445.1 Promethearchaeia archaeon | reverse complement strand
ATGTTTTGAGTCTTTGGTATGAAAAACCAAATGATTATTTTCTGATCTTCCTGTAACGGCAATGAGTAATTCTTCTGCATCTCTTATAACACCATATCTATCTCCTTGCTCATAATTTTTAATTGAAATATTATCTAAAGACTCGAATCCCTGAAGGAGTTCAGAATGTTCGTCATTTCCAGGATTTATTGAACAAGAAATATTCATAGAAACTGATGATCTCAGTTCATATAAATAAAGTTCTTGTAAATCTTCAATACTAGGGACAACAATTGATACATTAGACATTGCATTATTTTGTAATACGTCTCTCATCTTTTCAAGAATTTCAATCTTGCTAATCTGTATATTTGTAAAATCAACAATTTTATTTGTAGAATTAGACTGTACTTTTCTCAATTTCTCATTTTCAAGTTCTAAACTCTCTAATTCTTCATCTGCTTTAGCTAATTCACCATTTAATATTTCTAATTCTTTTTCAAGTTGCTCAACTCTCTCATCTTTTTCATTTAGAGCACTCTTATCTATTGAAGCCGAACTTAATTTTCTGATTTCATCATCCTTAAGCTTAATCGTCTTCTCGAGAGTTGCAGCTTTTTCATCTTTAATCTTCAAAGAATTCTCTAATGTTTTTATTTGTTCATCTTTCCATTTTAATGAATTTTCCATAGTTTCTAACTGTTCATCTTTTAAGCGAAGGAGATTATCCTTTGTCTCCAATAGCTTCCTACATTCATATTCATCCATATTTTAACAATCCTTTTGTACTATAATTATCTGGTAAAGATGCATATTTATAATATTTAGTATAATACGTAAAGTTTAAAAATTTATGATATCTAATTCTTCTTCATTAATTCTTGTTATAAAGCACTTTTTTGCTCGAAAACTCTCTGGCAGTTCTACATCCTCGTCAATAATGCACCACTCTAATTCACAAAATTTCCCTATAATTACCATATCATAAATAATAGAATTAGATATTTTACTGGAATCTCCAATACTACATGATTTGCCAATTGTGGTATATGGTCCTAATAAAACATTGTTCTCAATTTTAGTATCTTCTTTAATATTAATTGGTTCTATATATTTCATATCAAAGCCTTTATAATTTCTCAGATTAAATCCTTTTAAAAATCTATTGTTCATTTTAATGATATCTTCTAAATTAGTTAAATGATATTGTCCTATATTATTGCTGGTAATAGGATTTTTGATTATTCTTATTCCCCGTACATTTTTCCCTTTTTCTATGGCTTTTTTTATCGCACCTTGAAATTCTTTCTCACCTCTTTCAGATACTTTTACATTTTTTAAATATTTAACAATCTTTTGATTTATAAGATATAAAGGAAAAGAATAGTATTTGCTTAAAATTTGATGATCCTTTGGTTTCTCAATAATATCAATTATTTTTAACCCTTGATTACAATCAAATTCCTTTGATAGATCTGAACTCTTATCTATTTTAACATTTCCATGTCCCCCTGCTATTTTAGTATCATTTGACTTTATTAAACTTAAAATCATATTTGCTTGTGAATTTTTAAAAAGGTTGTACATTTTCAAAATTTCTTCTTTGGCAAAAATAATATCGGAAGCTGTAATGAAATAATTATCAATTTCTTCATTATTCTGATTTTGTTTAATTTTAATAATAGCACTCTCTATAGCATTAGCCATTCCAGAGATTTGTTTTTGTTCTGCAATAAGGATTTCGATTTTTTTGAATTTACGGATTTCTTTTATTATTAATTCTTTTTTGTAGCCAACAGTTACACAAAATTTATTAAATCCTGCTTGATTAAAATTTGAGATTATTCTAGAAATGATTGTTTTTCCACCAATTTCAATTAATGGTTTAGGGATTCTATTTGAAATTGGTCTTAATCTTGTAGCAAATCCAGCTGCTAGTATAATCACATAGAAATTTGGTTTTAATTGCATAGATTGGAATTTTCGAATATTTTTGGTTTATGATATCTAAAATTATTACTTAATTATTAGGTATATCTTTTTATTTTCATATTCTAATATTCATGCATGGAAGACCAAGATAAAATTATTGAAGAAATAGAATCAGATGTATCAAAATTAATTGATAAAGAGCTTGAATCTGCTTCGGCCATAATTGGTATTAATGTGGGAACTCCAGAGGGTACAAAAATAACAAGTAGGTTTAGAAGTCCCATTAACATGTCTGTAGGGGAAATAACCGCAGCTAATAGTAGCTTAGTATTTTTATCTTCCAAAATGTTAAAAGATTCTCTAAATCAGGATGTAAGTTATAATTTGATTACAGGAAAAGATAGAATCGTCCTCTCCATTTTATCAGAAGATATAACTATGATCACTTATCTTAATCGAGAATTAGCTGATCTTGAAGGATTAGACTCGTACATAAGTAGATTACAGAAATTAGCATTACAAATTTCAGCAATAATAGAAACCTCAGACATTCTTAAAGAAGAAATATTTAAAGGTTTAAAAAGAGCAATCCCTAATACTCTCGTGCTCGCAATTATAACCAAAGATGGTCTACCAATTAAAGTACAATCAACGATGCCTGAACCAATCCTATCTGCTATGATAGCTGCATTATATAATTTATCTGGAGTTTTATTGGAAAGTGGCATGGAATATTCAATAATAGGAGGCCAAAATGGGTCTGTTATTATACATGAATTAGACGAGAATCGAATTCTTGCACTCGCAGTCCCAGAATCGGATGAGAGGAAATTAGGATCTTATATCGCTAAAATTAAAGCGATAATCTTAAAGGTTGTATAACAATTGACAATGATTCTAAACATTTGAGTGAAAGAAAAAATTAACATTGGATAGAGCGATACCTTATGAAAATGTTTATGAAAATCATCACTGCTGGAGATGGAGGAGTTGGTAAAACAACCCTTCTCTATCGATATGTTAAGGGTAAATTTTTAACAGACACTAAGACAACTTTGGGAGTGGAATTTTTTTGGAAGGAATTTAATACCAATGATAAACTAATTGACCTTCAATTATGGGATTTTGGGGGTCAGCAAGAATTTCGTCATATACTAAAGAGTTACGTTTCGGGAGCAAATGGAGCATTATTACTTTTTGATCTTACGGTTAAATCTAGTTTAGAGCACATAGAAGAGTGGGTTGATATTTGCAGAGAAAAAGATTCAAAATTACCAATTTTATTTTTAGGAACTAAATTAGATTTAACTAGTTTAATCGTTGTAGAGGATGAAGATGTTATATTCTTCAAGGAGAAATATGACTTTTTAGATTATTTAAAGGTATCCTCTAAAACAGATGAAAATGTTGATTTAGCCTTTCAATTATTAGTAAATGGAATTATAAAGAATCTTTAAATAAATAAAAGTATTAACTGATAATCCTATTAATTTTATTCACAACATTTCTCGCTCCATTATAAGATTCTTCCATATCTCTTCCTTTATATAAAATGGTGCATAAAGGTTCACCTTTTAATATATTCTTATTTGGTTCACTTTTATCATGAATATACTCAAGATTGTTTATCTCAGAAATAAGGTTTTGATTTATTTCTTTTGGGGCGAAAACTATTAATTTTGTTGAAAATCCGCTTAATTTCTTAGTTTTAATTTTTTTTTTAATACTATTCCATTCATCTAAATCAAAGCTCTTAACATGTAGATCCAGAAGATTTAAATCATAACTCATCTCAGATGCTCTAATAGATCCAGGAATCCGCGGATTAACCTCCATTAAATATGGATAATGGTCTCTTAACACAAAATCAAACCCATTTATACCTTTCAAACTTAATTCCTTAGTTAAAGTTTTAGATATTTCTATTATTAATTCATTATCTTCCTTAGGTAGATCAACGGGTACTATATTACCACAATACATAAAGTCTTTAGGAGGGTATAGAAATTGTTCTCCTATAATCTGACGATTTATGGAAATAACTTCACATTCGCTACCATTTGAAATAGTTGTACAACTAATAGGTATTCCTTCTATGTATTCTTGAATCAACCATTCAGATGATTTAAACTTATTAATACCAATTTTTTCAATCAAAGGTGAAAAATCTTCAGGGTTTTCAATTTTAAATACGTTTAAGCCCCCAGCACTTTTAGACTTCTTAAAAATAAGTGGATATTGAAGTTTTCTTATAGAGGATTTTAGATCATCGTAACGAATTGTAAATGGGACATTATAATCGTTTATACCTAAGTAATAATAAATGGATTCAATATTTCGAGCTCTTTTAAGAGATTTATCATTGTTTAAACTCTTTATTTTATAATTCATTTTTTTTATTTCAGATATAATCGTTTCTCTCTCCTCATAGGCATCATCTAATCCACTCCCTATTATTAAATAATTTAATCCAGGGTATTTAACCAGCATTTTTATTGTAAAATCCGAAAGTAATTTACCATATTTATCCTTAATTGATTCATAATTTGTTTCTAACTCTTTTATTAGAACAAAACTATCTTTAACGTTTGGATAAAGGTCAATATCTCCGAAGAAGTCTACTGCATATACCTCATAGTTAGCACTTTTTAAAGAATAAGCTAGTGGACGTGTATTGAATCCTACAACTAGAACAGATTTGGTACTATCTTCCATCAATTATCAATTAATAGAAGTATTAAAATCTAAAGAATTTTTTTCAATTCAAGTATTAGAGAATTGGGATTATATTTATTGAATTTGTATATTTGGGCACTTGCATACTTTTTAAAGTTCTTTTTGATTTTATCTGCAGAATATGTATGAACTCCAAGCGCTTGAGTGGCATACGATTTCTTTGGTTCTAAAACTACCATATGTACTTTTAGTTTTGCCAACTTTTTTGTTAAATCCTTTATTTCCTGAGTAATTAATACATAATCCGTTTCAACTTGAGCAATCAAGTCAGGGTGTTTAACAGAGATGTTAGCACCACAATCACTACATACAAACACAATTGGGATAATATTTCTATCCTTTAATTTCTCTACTTTTATTAGTTCTGATACTTTTTTGAGTGCAGCAGCCATTGGAGTATAAGATTTTCCCTCTATTTTTTTTAATTTATTTACTGCCATTTTAAAGTTCACTGTAGGTTTCTGAAGGACTACCGCTTGTTTTCCACGGAACACTAGCAAGGCTATTTTATCTCTTTTTCTAAAGCCTTCTCGATGTAAAGATAATATTACATCTGTCATCTGTTTAATTACATAATACATTGATGCTGAACTATCAAGCACAAAAAAAAGAGCTAAAGGAGCACGGTATTCATAAATTTTATCCATTAAATCATATTTATTAAAATGGATTGGAAATTCTATATCAGTTTCATTATATACTATATTTTTTAGATAATTTCTAATCGTAGCATCTAAAGCAATACTTTTTGGATTTTCACTTAAGGGTGTTCTGTATGATACGTACCTACCCTTCTGAGAAGAAGATATCTTAATTCTCCTTCCTATTCCTCTGCCTCCATAATCTGAAATCTTTCGATCTTTTCTAATATTATCGAGAATTGAAGTCATCTTTTTTTCCATTTGATAAATGAACGGTAAAGATGAGTTTTTATTATCAAAAAATCTAAGATCATCATCAAAAGGTATATTTTTTACTTTCCAACCACCAGCAGGTTTAGGATTTCTCTTCTTATTGTCAGGATATTTTGGTGGGGGAAGTTTCTGCTCTCTCGATTCGGGTATATCTACTTTATCTGGATCAACAGATTGACGCTTGAACTCCTTTTGATAAGAATCATCATGTTTTAAAGGACCTTCTGTCTCTCTATTAGGTTGAAGTACATTAGTATCTTCATAAGCTTCTTTAATTTTCCCGTAAACTTCAGCAATCTTAGATTTTATCTCTTCAGGTGTCATTTCGTAATGAAGTGATTGAATTCTATGTTCAAATACCAAATCCATAGCCACATTTAGGTCCTCTTCTATTATAACTTTTCTAGCATTTAATGCGGCATGAGCTCTAGCACATCTTATGAAGGTAATATCTGCTCTTTGAGAGAAGATTTCTAATTCACTTACAATTTTAGATACAAATTCATAAACAGAATTAGGGATTTGGACTTCCTTTAATATTTTACGAGCATTTAGAACTTTTTTCCTTAAAATTTCTTGTTGTTCTTCATAATCTTTAATGAACTTCTTTGGGTTATCTTCAAAGCTGATAACTCTCCTAGTTATTTCAGCCCTTAATTCATTATCTCTTGGAGCTCTGATTCTAACCTCTAAACCAAGCCTGTCTGCTATTTGCGGTCTCAAATCACCTTCTTCAGGATTCATACTGCCCACGAGAACGAATCTAGAGGGATGAGATACAGAAATCCCCTCTCTTTCGATTATATTAACACCAGAAGCAGCTGAATCTAAAAGAACATCAACAATATGATCTTGTAGTAGATTAATTTCATCTACATATAAAATACCGCGATTTGCTTTAGCTAATAATCCAGGATGTAAAGCTCTTATTCCTTCTGTAAGAACTTTGTCAATTGATAATGAGCCACAAACCATATCTTCTGTGACACCTAAGGGAAGGTTTACTAGCCACATATCCCTAAATTCAGTTTCTACTTGATTTTTTTCCTTTTTTTCTTTACAGCTCTCACATAGATCATCTAGATCTGAATAAGGGTCACATGAAAATTCACAATCTTTAATAACTTCGATTTGGGGCATTAATTCAACGAGACTTCGCACAGCAGTGCTCTTTCCAGTTCCTTGATGACCTGTCATCAAGATCCCTCCTATTAATGGGTCAATTAAGTTTAGAATTAAACCCATTTTCATCTTATCTTGTCCGAGAATTGCAGTAAATGGAAAATTAAGTTTTTTCATTATGAAAGAAGTTTCCTTTAAATTCTACGAGTTGATTATTTAAAATCATAGTTCTTTTAATCAATTTAAAGCTTAATCAAATAAAAATGTATCAAAATTAAAAATAAGATTAAAAATATTTTTTCTAATTAAAAAATTAAAACTTTTTGGATATTTCTTTTAATTTTTTACTTAAACCAGCTACAGCCTCATCCCACTTAGAAATAGATTTTTCAATCTGCGGGATAATCGCTTCCCTTTCCTTAAATTCTAAGAATTCCTTGAACATTTTAATAAAATCTATTCGTTTATTTGTTTCTTCCACATATCTATTTATCTCTTGATGTTGGTTTTCTAAAACTTCAGGAATACGTTGGGTTTCCCCTCTTCGAGTTAATGTTGTTAAGTATTCTTCAGTTCCTAACAATAATGAATTGAGTTGTTGTATTCTTTCATCAATTATTTTCTCATAAGTTTGTGGAACTTTCTCTTTTGGAAATAAATTTGTTACATCCACTATGAATTTTTGCGTTAGATTTATCAATTGTTCCATACTTTCGTATCCTTCAATTTCATAATCGACAGAATGATAAGACGCTTCTATTCCACTTACATTATCCAATCTAAAAATCTTGAACCCAGGGTCATTTTTCAATGGTTTATCTGGATCTCCCTTTTTTTCAGCAACTTCTATTTGACGTATTAATCTTTGAGGATTAAATACAAGAGAAATCGCTAATGGATTATTTTGTTGATAAGATAATGTTGTACGAATATCGATATGTGACATCATAACCTTTTAGCTTAAGTCTGGTATATCCAGTTCAAACAAAGCCAGGATGTGAATGCCACCATCCAACTACAAATTCAGGTGGATCTCTTGAAAAAGCTTCATCATCTATAACGTAAAGTGATTCATAATCTTCATCAGACCATTTATATTGATCAATCACAGCATCTTTATCTAATTTTTGATGCATAATAGGATAAGCGGCTGATACAATAACATTTTCTCCTTCATTTCTCCCGGTAAAAATACCACTAACTTCAAGCCATTCATCTTTTGGTATGCGTGCATTTGCGAATCTTACAGAGGCGGCTACTAATGTCTGATAAGCTTTTTTATTGATCATTACTGTCATTTTTTAACTACGGTCACCTTCTTGATTATTATAATATTTTTAAATTAGCTTTTTACAAAATAATACAACTTCATGTATTTATGTCTTTTTCATTGCATTAAGAAAAAATAATGATCTATGGTATTCTAAGACTGATTAATCCATAAAATTTTTAATGCTAGTAATAAATTTTACCATGAAATAAATAATAATTTAAATTCAAAATTTATCATTATAATATTATTTGATTCAAATAATTATAATATAAAATGTGATGAGTTCTGACAGAAAGAGGATTTGAACCACTCTCCAGCCAATTGGGGATACCTGGTACAAGTTATCGAATTCAATTGGGATTGATTAATGGGAAATGGGCTTCACGATTATTAAAAGGAAGAGAAATAATTGAATCGTATGTCTATAAAGATGAGGATACCGAAGGAGGGTTCCCTAACCAGAATTTAATCGTGGGATGGGTTTTACGTACAGTTGCAATTCCAAATATTAACCCCCATCAAGTTATGAAAACTACACAAGCTTTGGTTAAACAAGCAATTCAGAAGAAAGAAGAACGAAAGGTTGTAGCCCCCATATCTGAAACTAAAGGTGTTGAGTTAGAAAAAGTCCCTGAAAGTGAATTGAAAAGACCACAAGTTCAAGGATGGGTTAAAACCGAGGAAGCAAAAAGTCAACAAGAACTCGATGAAGAGAGAAGACAAGCTTTTAGAGAAACAATAGCTAGTAGAAAAGTAGAAGAACATGCCAGTACTTCAACAGCTAAAACGCTAAAAACAACAAGGCAATTACCATCCATCCCAAAAGGAGGAGTGGCAGAACCGGCACCAGTAAGTTCATCAGGTTCAAATTTTTGCCCACATTGTGGCAAGGATTTAAATTGGAGATTTTGTCCATATTGTGGTAAACCATTACCACATGATTAGATCTTAAATTGATCTATTTTTTGGTTCATTATTGGAATTTTTTTATATAGCACTTTTTTAAATTAAATGCTTTTTGTTCAAATATTTAAAACCATACAAACTATATATATATCATAAATTTGAAAAAACAAGTGAATTTAGAATGGGGAAAATTAACGATCAAAGCATAGTAACAATTAAACCACTTGCTTATTATAAAATGTTACTGCATGTATTACGTTTTGGTTCGAAATATATAGAGCATTCAAAATTATCTGAAGTTATGGGGGTCTTAATTGGTCGTCTTGAAGGAGAAAATGAAATTAAGAATGTTATAGTTGAGGATGTAGTCCCAGTTTCTCATGGAGGGACAATAGAAGTAAAATTCTCAGTTGATCAATTAGGTGCCTTTGGAGAATTAGATACAAAAATATGGGAACAATATGGCGATCTTGGGTGGTTTTCAGTAGGATGGTATCACTCACACCCAGGATTAGGCATTTTCTTTAGTGAAACTGATAAATATAATCAGATTTTTTGGCAAAAAAATCCTAGTGGAGTAGGAATTGTATTTGACCACACCTACCTAGATAAACCAAATGATTTTGGATTTAGAGCATTTAGACTAAGTGAAACTAGATTAGACGACCCTTCATTAGCTTTAAAATCAGGTTACCACGAAGTAAAAGCTATTGTTGAACCTCCTACAGATCTTGAGTTTTATTTAAAGATAATGGATTTAATAAGTGCTGTTCATACAGGAAGCCCTCAAATTCTTGAATTAAATGAAACTGTTGATTTATTTGGAGATATTTTTATTCCTGAAGAAGAACAATTAGAATCGAAGCTACCCGAAATGAATTTTGAGGAAATAATTTCAACACTAAAGAAGGGAATGGATAACTTAGTAGAATCTACTGTTAAACCAATGGCTCATCTTCTCAATACTTGGGGACAAGATGTTGTTAATAAGATAAAAACGCATAACTCAGAGATGAGGAATAATTTAAAAGAAATTAGAGACAAATTGAGCAGTGAAATTATTAATTTACAGCAATCTTTCAATTATGATTTACAGAATGATTTAAAAGATTTAGATTTCTATGTTGATGATAGACTTGAAGATTTAGACAATGAAAAGGAGAATATTAAAGAAATAGTCAACAATTCGAAAGAGGGTTACAAAAATCAAATTGATCTATTATTTAAAGATAATCCTATTAGCCAGATTATAGAAAAGAACACAAATATATCTAATAGCATAACAGAGTTTAATAATATTGCCTCAAACAATCTTAAAAATCTGGAAAAAACCGGCAATGCCTTAAAGAAATATACAGAAAGCTACAAGTCAATTGATAATTTAATCCAAAGCAATTTAAATACATTACAAGAAGATTTTTTAACGAATTTTAATAAAAAAATAAATAAAATTAAGGGTAATATCAATACTCTTAATAAAGAGACAAAAAATTATTTGTCTGACTTAAAAGCAGCAATTATATTGTTAGAAAGCTCTAAAAATCCAATCAAAATTAAATTAGAAACACTGCAAACTGACCATAAAGATTTACAGAAGACAGTAAAAGATCTTAAGTCTCAAAACCAAGAATTACTAGATAAAATAAAAAAATTGGAGGAAGGGGGTGTCTAAAAGAACTTGTCATTTACTCTCAAAATTGAAGCAGAAGCTTTAATTCGAATGGTAACTCACGTATTAAGGTTTGGTAACGAAACCCTTGATGAAAGTGTTGAAGTTATGGGTGTGTGTATTGGTGAAATAGATGAAGAAAATAAAATCGTTAATTTAATTAATGTTAATCCTATACAACACGGAATTCACATATCAACTGGCTTTTCTAAAGAAGACATTGGATTATTTGCCGAATTAGATAAGGAATACTTAGAACAGGATAAAAAGATAGTAGGATGGTATATTTCCCGTCCAGGATGGGGCCCTGATTTTACTGAAATTACAATTCAAAACCATAAATTTTTCCAAACAGATAAAAATCCTCAAAGTTTCATTATTATTTTTGATCATACACTAATGACTAAAGAGAAAGGATTTGGTTTTAAAATTTACAGGTTAAAAGAATATAAGAAATCTAATGATTACATTGAAGTCCCATATGAAATTGAGATACCATCAAACTTAAGTTTCTTTAAATGGGTAAAAAAATTTGTAGAAGACTCGCAAAGATTATCCCCTGTTATAATTAAAGAATTAAAGGAACAACCTTTAAGTGAACTACAAGAAATACCTCTTTCAGCTGAAGATTTAATAGAAAGAAGTGTCAGTGACTATTCAGGACACGTTGATCAGATAATTTCTGGTTTTAGTAATGGTTTGGTAAAATTAAATGAAGCAATTGGAGAGACTTATCAAACTCAGTTTAATCGATGGATTGGTGAATTAACTCAAGGAACTTTAAAAGGCATGGATTACATTAATAAATCCTTAACTCAATTAAGAAACACTGTTTCGGATGGTCTAAGAGATGTACAAAAATTCTTTAAAAATACATTTGAAGAAATTTCTGGGCTCTTCAAGAAGAATATAACCGAGTATATTGATAGACGCGTTGAAGGTCAAAAAGAATTAAAAAATGAAATTTCTCATATTTTAAATGCAACAATGGAAGAGTCAAAAACAAAAATTGAGGATCAAATAAAAAGCATGTTTACACCTTTAGAAGAAAAAACTCAGAATATTTTAAATATATTAGAGACAACTACAGATTTAAACTCTCAAATGTCCGCTTTAATTATGGACCTAAATAAATTAGCTTCAGATCAGGATGCTGATATAAAAAATCTTACAAAAAATATAACTGAACATATAGAAAAAGTTACAACTCCATTTAAAACACATATACATACTAAATTCGAAGAAATTGATGTAGAATTAAAACCAATAAGGGAAAATTATTCGGAAATAAAAATTTTACTTGAAAAGCTCCAAAAAACAATTACGGATTTCCGAAATATATCTTAAATTTCTTTTTAAAAGAATTGTAAAGTCGAGACTTTTGAAATATGCAGTTTATATTTTGGAATATTCGTACTTAATCTTTTTAATTGATTTAATTTCGCAATCCGACTTAATACTCTGCCTATTCTATCAACCTTAATATCGACACCATAACTTTCGCGAAGAACGGAGTTGATCTTATAAGAAGATAATATTACAACACTTGAAATGTTTTTCTCGCAGAGTAATTCAATTGCTCTTTTTACGAGATGTATCAAGCTTTCTTTATTTTCTACTTGAATCTTTTTCATTCTTCAAAAAAAAACCAATATAATATATTAATGTTATATTAGAGTAAATTTAAAACTTTCACATGAAATTTATCAAATGACTTAATATGGATATCCTTATTAATTGATTAGTTTTAAATTCCAATTATAATTTATAATTAGGTTTAAAAGAATTAAAAAAATTAATACATATAATGTCAAATAAGCAATCAGATTCTTCAAAAAAGTCAAAACCTGATAAAGCTGGGGCTAAAAAAAAAGCTAAATCTTTTACCTCAAAAAAAAAACCTAAATTGACAGGGTTCACATCAAAAGTAAAAAGTCAATTATCCGCTTTTTATTCTGATAAAATAATCCATCAAGAAGTTTATGTTGATGGTCAAGAACCAAAATCCTATTCTTTCGAGCGTAAGTTTTATGGATTATATGGAATATTTGCTATATATTCCCTATTGTTGATTACTGCTATTAACATTCCAGGCAGTTATTGGATTAATTTATTAATGCTTGGAAATCCTTTCATTTTTTCGAATACGATTGTCGCTTTTTTCGTAGTATTGTCTTTTCTATTTAGTGTAGATAAAGTAAGAATCTTCATTTTTGAAAAAAAAACTCTAATAAAGCAAGCAATATTGTATGGTAGTCTATTTGCTATATTATATCTATTTCTTCTATACATTTCAACAGATCTTAATTTTATGACTTATTTATTAACTTTAGCAATGATTTGGCTACTTCTATTAAGTAGTCGTTTCTATATATATTCAAGGAAATTTTCAACTAAAATAGAAGCAAGGTTCATTAAGAAATATTCAATTCCAAGATATATTTTGGCTATTATCATTCCATTTATCATTCTGGTTGTTCTTGTTATAATTTCATTATTTTATAGGAGTTTTTTGGTGTGGTTATCTTTAGATTTCTTTGGAAATACTGACCCTACAAGCGCAGTTAAAGTCTACAGCTTAGAAATGCGTGTAATCATGCCATTAATCTATTTTAGTTTAGTAATGACACTGGTCTTTATCATTTTCGAATTTGTACTTACCAGAAGACGAGCAGAAACTAAAAGGGCTGGTACCTTTGATAACTTTACGTTTTCTTTAATTGTATTGTTTATTTTTTTCTTTCAAATATTGCAAATTAGCATCTATATGCTTCTTCAAGAAGATACTGTTACAGCATTCAAAGCAACAATAGGGGCAACGGGCTCTCCCGCATCATATATATATATATTTGAATTCGCAATATCTATGTATTTCTTATATCGAATTATAAGAAAGACTGGCCAAACAATCGGGTGGCGTATACTTTTCTTTAAAAAGGATGGATTGATATTATTATGTTTAGCCTGTGTATTTGCTCAGACTCTAACTCGTTTCTCACTAGCAAGCCAAATTAACAACCAAATAGTTACCGATGTTGGTATTATATTAATGGCTGACAAATATATTATATCGATTCTAATGATTTTTTTCTTAGGGACAACAATTTTAATCTATTATTTAAAACCTCATGAAACTTCAATGTTCATGAGATTACAAAAAGAAACTGTGAGTGAAGAAGAAGAAAGCTTAGATAAAATTTATAAAATAATCAGAAGTGAATATATAAGGAGAGGTGAAGCTTACCCAATCGAAATAATTGAGCGCGAATTAATTAAAGCTACCCAATTATCAAAAACAAATGTCTATGCTCTTCTTGAACAGTTAGTAAAAAAGGATATGGATATTTTAATTACAGAAAAAAAAAAGGATATAGGAATACCCATTAAAATGATTGATTTTGTATCCGTTACCGAGCGCTTTGAGAAAAAAGGAGTTGCTAAGCAAAAAGCAAGAAGATATTTAAGTGAACGACTTTTAGAAACAGCTTTACGAAAAGAAAGGAGAACTAGTAGATTAAGCGTAGATCCTGAAGCCGCGAAGAGTACAAATAGCTTTATATCATCACTTACATCTGATTTTAGCAAGAAACAAAAAGATAAAGAAATACGTAAAGAAAAACTAAAAAATGCAGAAATTACTTTTACTTCTGAACAGATTATAGAAGATTTGAAGCCTCAAATTATCAAAATTATCAAAAAAGAATATAGTTATAGATTGGAAAATTACTCAAAATTTCCTGAATTTTATATCCCTATATCAGAAATTTCGGACGAAATTGAATTAGCTACAGGAGTAAACCCTGGAGAATTATATCCTATTTTAGAAGATTTGAACAGAAATGATATTGAAATCTCTTTGGTTGAGAACCCAGATGAGCCTGAAGATAAAAGAATTAGAATTTTGCCTTTTGCTGATGATAATATGAATTATTCATTATTTAATTTCAGACCTGATGAGTACCTTAAATTTCGAATTTTAGTTACTAAGTCTTTTCTCAAAAATCTTAAAACAAAAAAAGAAAAGAGGATTTTATTTCAATTAAAAAAGGAAATTCCTGATACTACAGAAACTCAGAAATCTTGGATTGAATTATTAAATATTTTGCATAAATATTATCCAATATATTCAGAACAATTAGAAAAAATACCAGATCGCCTTAAATTAAAAAGAAATTTAGAGGTAATGGCTAAAGTTTTTGAGAAAAAATAATTCTAAATTCTTCAACTTTGATTAAAAATTTTGATATGGTAATCTAAAAGATTATACATTATAGAAAAGAAAATCTATTCAAAGTTATTTTAGGATCATTAATTTATTTTTATAATGTAATTCTACATGAGCATTATCCTGTTATTCAGATAAGACACCAAATGAAAACAATATAACCAAACAAAATGTCGCTTAAAGAACTCACTTCTTCAAAAAAAATGGTATTTTTTGGATTATCGTCGTTTCAAATGCTTGCAATGTTTAGGAGGGGTTTATTTTACACATTTTTATCAATATATTTAAGGGAATTTTTAAACTTATCAGTTTGGGAAACAACTCTATATGCTACATTACCTATGGTAATGAGTGTTATTTTTCAAAATTTGGTATGGGGGCCAATAAGCGATAAGCTTCAACGTCGTCGAACATTTATAATATTAGGAGAGATTTTAGCAGGAGTAGGGACCATTACAATTTGGGCAATACATTTTTCATTTGATAATTTATATGCAGCGGGGTATGTAATAATTATTGGTCTTAGTTTTGTCGAAATGTTTTGGTCAATGTCTAATATTGGGTGGAGTGCACTTATAAGTGATGTATTTCCTTCTGAAAAACGTAGTAAAATAATGGGACAGCTAACAAGCTTAGGTGGATTGGGACGAATAATAGGAATATTTATAGGTGGTATATTATATGACTCTGGCTTTGGATTCAGAAACGGATCATTGTTCTTTGTAGCTTCATTTGTAATGTTTGTCTCATCAATACCAATGTTATTTGCACCAGAAGGGGGCATAGATAAAGAAACCGATCTGAAAGAAAACCTACTAAATGAAGGACATGAACATCAAAATAATCTATCTATTTTTATTATATTTATTGTTGCCTTAATCTTTATTAACTTTGGGAGAAATTCCATAGCGGTACCATACCCTCAATATCTCAGTTTGGATTCTGGGTTTAATGTTAATAGTGTTATGTTAAGTTTCATAGCCAATACACGCTCAGTAGCAGTTATGATAATTGGATTCATGGCGGGATATTTAAGTAAAAAGATTGGTCATTCTCGAACTTTAATTCTTGGAACTTCTATTGGAATCATTGCCTTAATAATTACGGCTACAACGACCGATCTAGAAATTATATTTGTAGGAAGCTTTTTAATAGGAACTGCAGAAGTTATTCTATATGCATCATCCTATGCTATTGCCTCGATTTTAATTCCCGCAAAAATGAGAGGTAAGCTTTTTGCAGTTTATAATACCACATTTTTTTTAT
>JAHQWY010000327.1 GCA_029856445.1 Promethearchaeia archaeon | reverse complement strand
ATTACCTTCAGAATCTTCCATTAAAATTCCTAAAGTTTTTAAGAAAATCAAAGATCTATTTACATCCTTAGATAATCCCGGTAGATTTAATTCTTTTGAATAAGCAATTGCTTCATTTAAAGGTTGTAAACTAGGGAAATTTAAATCATTTACTACTTCAATTAATCCTGAGTTAACAGCATCTTCTAAAATACAATTATTTAGTCCTACGAAGGATTTGTTTAATCCTTGATTTTGAAGATCTCCTATTGCCCCCACAATAGCTAATGGTGACAAATCTATGTTTAATTGATTCAGAGTTTTAGCAAAATAATAACATAATCCCGCACCTGAAATTTCATTACTACCATCAATCTCGTAAAAATAGGGATTTATATGCCAATTTCTCGTATTTTCATAGATTTCTTCGATAGATTTAATTTCTTCCTTATTGGAAACGTTTTGGGGAATGTGGTGATCCAAAATTAAAAAAGAACTAAAACCTAATCTATTAACTAGTTCAACTAGTAATTCTAAATATTGACCGCTACCAAAATCAGAAAAGATTAGAAAATTTTCATAATCTTGAACTTTCTTTGAAATTTTTGAAATTTCTTTTTTTTCTAATTGTCTGAGTACAGTAATTTGGAATGGAATTTTCTCTCGATATAAAGCTTTACCAAGAATTGCCCCCGAACTTAAACCATCAGCATCTAGATGAGTATAGACATTAATAGATATGTTTTTTTCTTTAACATGCTTAAGTAAGGTATTTTTTGCGATCTTAAGATCAATAAGTAATTTAGTTAATTTTTCTTTTTCCGATTCCATTTTTCTGAATAATTAGATAAATCATAAATTCAAAATTGAAACTATAATATAATAAAATATCAAAATAATAATATATACTCAATTATAAAAAATACTAAGGTGAAAATAAATGCATCATATAAAAATAAATGAGCTTGCAAGGAAAATTGTATACAAAATAATCGACAAGAAAGAAACGATTAAAGCAGATGTAATCCAGTTAGCTAATAATTCCACTATATTAGATATGACTAACGCCTCATGGGTAGGAGGTAAATTAGTGGGAGAAATCTGTATGGGTGGTTTAGGTACTGTTGAATTTACTCATTATAATCTAGATGGACATTATTTACCGAGTGTCACAGTTCATACTTCAGAACCATTAATTTCATGCATGGCTTCCCAATTAGCCGGTTGGAATGTAAAATTGAAGAAGGAAGTAGAAAAAAATGGAGAAATGAAAAAGAAAGTGATATTTCAATCATTAGGTTCAGGACCAGCTCGAGCTAAAAGTAAAGTTGAAAAATTATTTGATGAAATTAATTATACAGATGATTCTGATTGTGCTGTTATAGTTTTTGAAACACCAAAATTACCCAATGAAGAAGTCATGAATATCATAGCTGAAAAATGCGGTGTTGATCCTAGTAAAACTTATGCAGTTTGCGCGCCAACAGCTTGTTTAGCAGGTTCCATTCAGGTAGCGTCTAGAATTGTTGAAACAGGAGTTCATAAGCTACATGAAATTAAATTTCCAATCGAATTAATCAAAGATGGTTATGGGACAACCACAATAGCTCCTATTGCGAAAGATGATCTTGGCGCTATGGGGCGTACAAATGATTCTATCAGTGCGGGGGGGATGACTTACTATACTATCGACGTTGAAAAAGCTAGAGAAGAAGAATTATTCGAGCTTATAAAAAAGGGACCAGCCAATACTTCTTCTAGTTATGGAAAACCTTTCATCGAAACATTTAAAGAGGCAAATTATAACTTTTATGATATTGATCCAGGATTATTTGCTCCAGCGACATATACCTTAACTAATATTAAAACAGGGAAAAGTATAACTGTTGGCAAAATTAATCATGAATTATTAAAGCAATCGTATGGATTAAATTAGATTTAAAAGTTCTTTTCTAATTCCAATTTTATTTTTTAAAATTATTACCTTATATATTGGTAAGTTCTTCTTGATACTTTAAAATGTCATTTTCAGAAATGTCCCTATCAAAATTTATTTTTTTCTGTATTCCTAAATATGCACATGCAAGGTTCGCAGCAGCAGCAATCTCGGCTTTTTTAAGGGTTATAGAATATTCATCTTGTTGATTCTGTTCTTCTTGATATGCCTTATCTTGATATAGACGATCTTGAATTTTAGTAGCTCTTTCATTTTTCATCTGGTATAATAAAGATGCCATTTTAACAGCTACTTTAAAAGGTAATTGGTTTTTAACTATTAAACGTATTATATTATTTACATCAAAATAGTTTAATGTTTCAAATTTAGCACGTAGATAACTTTTAAGATTTTCAGAATCTTTTTCACACTCTATTTCTGTCCAATCATGAATAGCTAATTTTCTTCTAAAGAATATTAACTCCCAATCAATATCCAATTCTTTCAGAAATTCGAGTAATTTTGCATCATTAGCTTTTCTTGATTCTATAATAATATAAAGCTGAAGTCCATAATATTTATGCTCCTGTTGAAGGAAAAAACCTCTTTGTTGCATAGATGCAAGTATCATTAGCTTAATTGAATAAATCTTTTCAGAAACATTCTTTTTACTACAGTTTAGGTAAATAACATTTCCTTCTTCACTGATATACTCACAATCTAGAAATCCTAGTATACTTTCTTTATTTTCTTTTATAAATTTATCTAAACCATTAAGAGTAGGTTTTACGTCAAAACGAATTAAATCTTCTTGTGCAACAGTAACATAATCATTATAGTTGCTTCCAACAGCAAGTTTAATCGCGTTTAATTTAAATTCTTTATCCATACCAAATACTCTTTGAAAAGCTTCATTTATAGGAAAAACTTCATTTTCAAGAATCTTAACATCTGCCATAGAACTTTCATATGGTTCAGGTTCACTAAGCATCTTATTTAACACAGGCGCTTCTGAAGCCTCTACCTCAATTTCATATGATTTTGCCAAATCCCTTCTAATAATGCATATAGATCTCTTTTTCTTATTAAATATTGAAAGAGAATTGTTATCATCTATTACTGCTCGAAACTTCTCAATAAATTTATTTTCCGTGTTTTCTGTACCTACTCTTCTTCGTCGAATTTTTGATCATCTAGATTTTTTGAAATTTATTGTTAACTAATTTATTTATACAATTTTTATCTTAAATTCTTAACTAAAAGAAAATATTAATCTTTGTTTTTTATTAAATTAAAAACAAAACAGCTATTTAACTAAATAATTTATTAATGGATACTAGTTCATTGTCAGAAAACTAAAGATTATCTTATTCTAATTCCTCTTCTAAAAAATAATCATCATCCTTCTTTATATAAACCATCGTTGATCCAAAATTATTCCGAACCGTATATTTATCACCTTGAACATCTAATATTTCTATCGAATATGATAATCTTCTTTTATTTAGAATATCTTCAATAATTTCTTTCTCTTCTTTAGAATCCATAACTCAGTTACATATTTCAAATCAAAAAAAATTTACTATTTTTCTAAGTTTATTATTAAAAAATTCAAGGATAATTCAAACCTACTTATGTAATATTAAGATCTCATATATACTTATAATATCATTATGTATAAACTTAAAATAGAAGTACGGTAGAATCAAAAAAGTAGAAATTTAATTCCTAAATGAAAAAGTTTAGGTTCTACTAACAGATAATGGTCTATAGGGAATAAATACATGATTTTATTAAAAATCGGAGTTTTTTTTAATAATCAGTTTAATAAATAAATGAGGATTTCATTAAATATCCACTTTCCAAAAATTGTTAATAAACGATCTCTTATTTCTGAATCAATATGGTCCAACAAAAGCTTGATATTGGATTTTTCACCAGTATGTATAGTCAAACTAATGGTACTGCGCATGCTGTGCGATTCTTATCTGAAGCAATAACAAAATATACGGATCATACAGTACATGTATATGCTCCTGGAATTCAGAAACCAAAAAACAGACCGAAAAATCTTTGTCTTCATAATTTTTTTGGCGCTAAAATAGCACCTAAAACTGGATTTGTTCTAAGCTTTCCTATCCATAAATATTTTTTCTGTCAGCATGATTATTTAGATATTGCTCACATTCATACACAT
>JAHQWY010000044.1 GCA_029856445.1 Promethearchaeia archaeon | reverse complement strand
CGAAAATTCGATAAAAAAAAATATATTAAAATAAAAAAGAAATAAATTATATCGATCATTTTTTCTATTTACCTTGAAACTTTGGAGTTCTCTTTTGTAGGAAGGCACTCACTCCTTCAGCAACATCTTTTGAAGTAGTATTCAAAGCATACCCCCAATGCTCAAATTGTAGCCCTACATTTAAGGGAACTTGAGTTCCATATTGAATACATTTTTTTATGACAAATAAAGCATTTGTTGGGGCATTTCCTAACCAAGAAGCTTTTTCATGTACAAAATCCTCGAATTCATCATCATCAACTAAGAAAGAAACAAATCCCCACTCATTCATTTGTTCAGCTGTAAAATGTTCTCCAAAGTACATCATCCTATTTACTCTCATTTTTCCTATATGTCTAGCCATGCGTTGAGTTCCCCCATTTCCTGGAAAAATTCCTCTTTTAATCTCAGGAAAACCAAATTCCGATCTCTTTGAAGCAATAACTATATCACAGACCAAAACTAATTCTAGTCCACCCCCTAACGCATAACCATCAACAGCGGCTATAAGAGGTTTTGGAAATTCTTCAATCAGGTCATAATATTTATGTCTTAAATACATCGCATGACTACGATGTCTGATGTTCTCAGGATCAAGTCTAGAATTCCCTCGAGCTGAAAGATCAGCTCCCGCTGAGAATGCTGGTTTTTTAGTATATTCTTTAACTCCACGTAAAACCACACAGCGAACACTTTGATCAATCTCTACGGTTTCTAAAGCTTCAGCAATTTCTTTTAATGTTTGATTTTGAAGGGCATTTAATCTATCAGGTCGAATTATAGATAAAACAGCATAATTTCCTTCTTCGACTTTTTCTATTTTCACATGTTCAAACTTTTTTTCAGACATTTCTAATACCTTTTTTTCATATTTTTTATATTGCTTTAATTTCTAATTTCAAAATTATTTAGTGTAACTATTAAAAGAATTATTATGAAAAAGAATTTCGATTAGAAGAATTTTTCAAATTCAGACAAATAAAATAATAAAAATCTTTTAGTTCTGCTAATCTAAAACAAAATAATAAGGATAATCCTACAGAACTTCAAATTAATCATTAGTCTTTAAAATCCACGTTTCTCTTGTTTTTTTCCTTTCTTTCATTTCATCTAATTTATGTCTTGGAATGCTTGATACAAATTTTATTGAGCTTAATTGACGAGAGGGTATATCTATCTTTTCATATATTTCAAAACCACATTCTTCAAAAAAAGCTTCCGCCGTCATAAAATTTTCAAACTTATTTTCCTCAACTTGGTGTTCTTCTATGAATTTTTTTCCCTTCTTATCATAGAAGTCATTTATTACCTCATCTTCAGACCCTTTCTTTATATAAATATCTGCTGTTATCCAATAACCACCTCTTTTACTCAATGAATCATGAATAATTTTGCATAATCTTCGTTTTTGTTCTTCATCAAGATAAACCAATAATCCTTCATTTACAATTACAACAGGATCAGTTGGAAAGCGGTTAATAGTTTCGGCAAAAGCATTATTATCTAGTACATTTAATGCTTGTAAGAATAAATTATCTATTGGATAATTACAAAAACTCTTAATCAATTCACCCACAATAAACTTTTTGCTTTTGATTATTTCTGGCAGATCAGTATCTATATAACAAACTTTTGGATCTTTGCATGTGCTTAAACCGCGAAAAGAAAAACCCGAAGAAAATTCGAGTATATTATTTATACCAAGATCCCTCAACCCCTTATCAACAGAACAATACCTTTTTTCAAAATGAATAAGTCTCATTAAGAAACCAATTGACGATAGTCTTTCTTGCGTATATTGTATGCTATCATCACCCCAGATCAATCTGGCTGCTTCTCTAGCAAAAGGTATGGTAGTTAATGCTTTAGTCAAAAGCAGTGATTTGGCAGAAGGGCTGATTGAGTCAAAACTGTGATTTAATGATTCTTTCATTACGTTTAAAAATAGTTCTTTAAACTATAATAAAGCTTTCTCTTTTAATAATCAATAGAACTTAGAGAGTAATAAATAAACTATTTATAACTATTTTGAAAAAAAAATACTAAAAGAAAAAAATAGAAGGATTTAAATCTGAACATTAGAGATATTAAAAAATACCATCCCATAATACTCTTTCATTTCCATAGGGATCTTGTTTGATAGTAATTTCATTGTCAAAGAGTATTGTCGCTCTATTTTCTTTATTATAAGGAGGTAAATCTGGAATATTTTCGTGATTTGGGTTGCCTGAACGAGCAAAAGCAATCCAAGCATCCATCATTTGTTCTGATAATCTCTGAGTTTCCTCTGTTTTACGAGGGAATGTACCTACATCTCTATCGGGTAAAATATTGAATACAAAAGGAAGATCGAGAGTATGCATTGCTCCATACTTCCCCCCACCTAAAGGACTCTGCCAAGTGAGAAGATACATATAAACGTTCTTTTGATATTTGGATTGTTCTTCAGCAAGACGAATAGAAGGGATTCGAAACGTATAATCAGCTAATATTGCATCCACGATATCTCTTGGGGTTTTTCGTAATTCTCGATATCCATCTATCAACTCCTTAGCTTTACTTTCTTTCTGTTTTGTCATTCGCATAATTTCATTTGCAGTTTTATATAATCGATCTTCTGTAAGTTCGAGAGCCTTCGGATTCTGCATTAAAAATAATTTATTTTCATCCAAATTCGATCCGATGAATATATCAATATGTTTTGCATATCCCTCAGAAATAGCATTTAATGGGTGATCTGGTAAAGTTTTTTTATCTACAACTGGTCCCACTCTTAATCCACGTGCTCGAAATCCAGTTCTATCAATCGGAGGTGCAATAAATTTCTCAGCTGGAACTTTACGTAATGCCTTTATATCTCCTTTTTCAATGCCTAATTCTTGAATTAATTCTTCATAAACTTTAATCGCAGAGACAGGATTAAAACCATATTTATTTGCAGCTCCAGATTGTAGGATAGCTCTATGAAACAAACCTTTAGCTGAAGGCATAGCAAGTAAGCTAGCAATTGCCACACTACCCGCAGATTCCCCAAAAATAGTGATGTTATTTGGATCTCCTCCAAACTTTGAGATATTCTCTTTAACCCATTCAAGTGCTGCAATCATATCAAGTAATCCCACATTAGCAGTTGTATCAGGCATATCTGGCATATAGAAAAAACCAAGATATCCAAGACGATAGTTAATACTAACTACAACCACGTCTCCCCTAAGAACTAGCCGCGCTCCATCATAAATAACAGCACTTCCTGTGATGAATCCTCCTCCATGGATCCAAAACATTACTGGTCTTTTCCCATTATCTAATCTCTGGGTGTATATGTTTAAAGTTAAACATTCAGCTTCACTCTGAGGCATAGGTTCTCCAAATTCGAGGGTTGAGGGTGGCTGAATTGAGACAGGACTATATTCTGTTGTATCAAGCACACTATTCCAAGGTTCAATTGGAGCTGGAGGTTTAAAGCGTAGATTTCCAACAGGGGGTGCAGCATAAGGAATCCCCTTGAATTTGATAACTCCTCTTCTACTATATCCTCTTATTTTACCATGAGTAGTGTCTACAATAAAATCATTTTCCATTGTTATTAACCTTCTTGAAGTTTTTTTCCTAATTTTTTTTGATTTTATTAAATATTACATATTATTTGAAATTTTAAAAAATTAAATAGAAACTAAAAAATTGATAAGATAAGAAAATAAAAATGAAATAACCTATAATATACCTTCCCAAGCTAACCTCTCTTTTCCATAAGGATCATACTGAATTGTAATTTCCTTGTCAAAAATTATTGTAGATCGTTTTTCTAAATCATAAGGAGGCACTTTAGGAATACCCTTATTATTTGGATTTCCAGTATGAGCAAAAGAAATCCATGTATCCATCATTTTTTCAGATAATTCTTGTGTCTCTTCAGTCTTACGAGCAATCATCGGTAAATCTCTATCCCACAGAGTATTAAAAACAAAACATACTTCAAGACCGTGCATTGCTCCGAATTTTCCTCCCTTGTAAGGATTCTTCCATGAGAAGAGATACATATAAGTATTGTTTTGGTGCTGAGATTGAGCTTCAGCAAGACGAATGGCTTGTATGCGGAATTCATAGTCAGTACGGATTGCATCAAGGATATCCCTAGGCGTTTTTCTTTGTTGACTGTAAATTTCGATCATTTGTTTTGCCTTATTTTCATCCCGGTCCATAAATCTCATAATTCTATTTACTTTTTCAAGTAGTTTATCTTCACTAACTTCAATTGGTTCAGTTGCAATTGCGGTCCATAACTTAAATTCATCTAAAGTAGTTCCTGTTAATAATTCGATATTTTTGGCAGAACCATCTTTAATCGCTTTTATAGGATGTTCTGGTAACGTATCTTTATCAACTACAGGTCCCCACGTAATTACGCCTTTCACTCTCCACTTAGCTCTTTTCATGTTTTGAATAAGTTCCTCATATGGAACTTTACGCAGTGCATCAATATCCCCTTTTTTAATCCCTAGTTTTTTAATTAAATGTTCATAATTACTAATACCAACAGTTGGATTAAAACTATGTTTATGCGCAGCTCCCGATTGTGCGATCGCTCTATGAAATAATCCTTTAGCAGCTGGCATTACGAGCAAAGTAGTTACAGCAAAACCTCCAGCGGAACAACCAAAAATAGTAATATTATCTGGATTCCCACCAAATTTCTCTATATTTTCTTTTACCCATTTAAGTGCAGCAATCATATCAAGCATTCCAACATTGGCGGTCGCATCAGGAATATCAGGCATATAGAGAAAACCAAGGGGTCCGAGACGGTAATTGATACTAACAACAACTACATCTCCTCTGAGTACTAGGCGAGCCCCATCTGACCCAGCCCCACTTCCTGTTGTGAATCCCCCTCCATGTATCCAAAACATTACTGGACGCTTTTGTTTATCAAGACTCTTAGTCCATATGTTTAGAGTTAAGCATTCAGCTTCGCTCTTTTTCATTTCTCTAGCATATCGATTTTCGATATTAGGGGGAGGTTGAGGTGCAATCGGACTGAAATTTGACGCGTCTAGCACGTCACTCCAAGGTTCAACAGGATCAGGAGGTTTAAACCGAAGATCTCCTATTGGTGGTGCTGCATAAGGAATTCCTTTGAATTTAATAACTCCACGTCTTTTATATCCACGCACCCTTCCATGAGATATTTCTACAATTAAATTTTCATCCATTATTCTCACTCCAGATTTTGATATTTGCTTTTAATATAAATATTATAAGATGTTTTCCCATGCAATTCTTTCATCACTGTAAGGATCATTTTCAATTGTAACCTCTTTATCAAATATTATTGTGGCTCTCTTTTTTAAATCATAAGGGGTCAACTGAGGGATATTATCGTGATTGGGATTCCCTGTACGAGCAAAAGATATCCATGTGTCCATCATTTGTTCTGATAGCTTTTGAGTTTCTTCAGTTTTTTCTGCATAAATGCCTTTATTTTCAGCCAACAGGATTCCAAATACAAATGAAAGCTCAAGTGCGTGCATTGCCCCATATTTCCCGCCCTCCCAAGGTGTTTTCCAAGAAAAAAGGTACATAAACGTATTCGGTTGATGTTTAGATTGTGCTTCAGCTAGACGAATAGAAGGAATGCGAAATTGATAATCAGTATTTATAGCATCAAAGATATCTCCTGGAGTTTTTCTTGTTTTTTCATAAAGATTAATTAGTTCTTTAGACTGTGCTTCATTTTGATCAATTAATCGCATTAAGTCAGTGGTCCTTCTCAATAATTTTTCTTCAGTAAAATTATTATCTCCTCCAGAAACCCAAATTGTCCACATTTTGCTTTCATCCAAGTTAGAACCTATAAATAAATCTATATCTTCAGCAAAACCATTTTTAACAGCTTCATAAGGGTTTTCAGGTAATGTATCTTTATCAATCGTAGGAGTAAAATTGATAACACCCTGCGACATATCTTCGAAATTGCTTAATTTTTCAGTAATCTTTTCAAACGGGATGTTCCGTAAGGATTCCACATCTCCTTTTGTAATACCTAATCTCTCAATTAAAGTCTCATAAGTTTTTATTCCAGCTGAGGGTTGACAACTAAATTTATTTACATAACCAGATTGCACAATAGCTCTTTTAAACAAACCTTTAGCAGCTGGCATTGCAAGTAAACAATTTACAGCGAAGGCTCCCGCAGACTCACCAAATATTGTAATATCTTCAGGATCCCCTCCAAATTGGGTTATGTTTTCTCTTACCCATTTAAGCGCGGTAACCATGTCAAGCAACCCAACATTTGGAGTAGCATTAGGTACATCAGGCATATAAAGAAATCCAAAAGGACCAAGACGGTAGTTGAAACTTACAACTACAACATCTCCCCTAAGAACTAGACGTGAGCCGTCTAGAGCTCGCCCACTACCAGTTCGAAATGCCCCTCCATGAACAAAAAACATTACTGTACGTTTTTTATCATCTAAACCTTGTGTCCATACGTTTAGGGTTAATGAATCTTCTTCACTCTGAGGTAATGGGTCTGAAAACATCTCTTCAAGAGCAGATGAAGGTTGAGGACATACCCGACTGTATTTTGTAGCATCACGTATATTATCCCAAGGTTCAACGGGGACTGGAGGTTTGAAGCGTAAGTTACCTATAGGGGGAGCAGCATATGGAATTCCTTTAAATTTTATTACCCCCCTGTTAAAATATCCCTGAATTCTTCCAGATTTAGTTTTTACTATATATTTCTCTTCCATTTTACTCACTTTTTTTTATTTTTGCTTTTTTTGGTTTAAAAATTATTGAAGGTCTTATTTTCTCATTATCTTTAAATCCTTCTGCTGTATGATTATTTCCATACTTTTTTTGTAATTTATCAATTGAATCTACATCTAAAGCGTACATAGGGCAGGCTTCAACACATATCGTTTGCTTTCCCGTCTTCACCCTATCGATACATAAATTACACTTTCTCATTTTAGCATTTTCTTTCGAATTAAATTGAGGTGCATCCCACGGACAGGCCTTCAAGCATTTTGCTCCACATTCTATTTTACCCAAGCACAAACTTTCATCCACTATTACTATACCATCTGTTTCTCGTTTTATTATTGCATTCACAGGGCAAACCTTTACACATGGTGGATCAGCACAATGGTTACAAGCTATAGCAAGATAAGAAAGAGATAAATTGGGAAACTTTCCATTTTCAATTGTGGTTAGACGCATCCAATTTTCAGGTCCAGCATCAATATCATTCCAATCTTTACATGCAACTGAACATGTATAACATCCTGTACATCTAGTTTGATCAAAATAAAATCCCATTTGTTTCATGATGTCACCTCTGACTTTTTCTTAGAAAATATTTCTACTTGTACGAGAGCACTGTTCATTGGGAAAGCACCCCCTGGAGAACGTGTGTCTTTTGTTAGGACATTCCCACACCCTCCAACATCAACGCCTTCTTCATTTGGATTATACCATGCTCCTTGATAGATTACTACCGCTCCAGGTATTACTCGTTCAGTAACATTGGCAGGAATTCGAACTCTCCCTCTATCATTAAAAATATCGACCATATCCCCTTGTTCAATCTTTCTTGCTTTAGCATCTTTAGGATTTATCCATAACCTATGAGGTTCTACTTCCTCTAACCATGGAATCATGCTTAAACTTGAATGAGTTCTTCTTTTATTATGGGGAGTAAGTAGCTGTAGTGGATATTTATCTGCTAGAGGAGCATCATAATGTTCTTCATGACTTAAATATTTAGGAATCGGTGGCATATTTGGGATATTTAATTCTGCAATATGGTCGCAATATATCTCGATTTTTCCCGATAATGTAGGGAAAGGATTATTTTCTGGATCTGCAATTTGTTCTTTAAATGCAACAAAGGGTTCCTCTACCTTTACTTTATAAAATCCATCTCTTTTCATCTCATCATAACTCTTTATATCCTTACGAGGAGAACTGAATATCCTTAAAATTTGATCTTCAGTTAAATTTAGCAAACCTGGGTCAATTCCCAATTTTTGTGCTAACTCTTTACAAATTTCTAAATCTGATTTTGATTCATATAGAGAATCGATTGCTTTATTTAAATAAATATAATAAGGTGATCCAAGCCATGGCACTGCTATATCATTTCTTTCCATGAACGTATTTACAGGTAATAAAATATCGGCAAACTTAGCGGTCGGAGTCATAAATTGTTCGAGCACTACAATGAATTCAAGAGATTTTAATGCCTTTATACCCTTATTAACATTGCTATATTGATTTAAACGATTTTCTGCTACAATATACGCCATTTTTAATTCCGCAGGAAACCCACCCTTCTTCCCTTGTAATATTGCATCATAATACTCATTAAAATGAATACGAGTGCTCACAGGATTCGTTCCCCCTCTTAACTTATATAAGGCATCTTTACGAGGAGGAGCTCTGAAATCGACTGGGTTTCCTCTTGGAGTTTGTTTTTTTTCCATCTCCTTTTTTTCTTCTTCTTTTATAGGTCCTGATTTTTTCCTACCTGCTGAACCAACACTCTCTCTACTATAATATGCTCGCATGAAACCGGAGGCATAACCACCATTAATACCAATATTACCTGTAATTGCACAGAGTATATTAGCAGCTCTTGAATACTGTTCTCCTCTAGCAGTTCGAGCAGGACCCCATCCTGCCATAAGAGCTGCCGGTATATTAGTAGCATATTCTCTAGCCAAGTTTATAATTATATCTGCTGGAACAGTAGTAATTTCTTCCGCCCATTGTGGTGTTTTAGGAATCCCATCTTCTTCACCTATAATATATTCTTTATATTTATCAAAACCGTGAGTGTACTTATCAATAAAATTCTGATCTTGAAGGTTCTCATTAATAATTACATATGTCATTGCACTAAGCATTGCAGCATCAGTACCTGGACGAATCGGAATCCACTGATCTGCTAAAATAGCTGCTGAATCAGTAAAAATTGGATCAATATTAATAATTTTAATGCCTTTTTCTCTTGCTTTAGCAAATAATAAAGGTGTACCTGGATCCCAAATAGTGTTGGCTGGATTCCAACCCCACATGATGATAAGTTTTGAGTTGAGTAAATCTTCACGAGCGTTTCCGGTCATCATGGTTCCATAGGTGGCCATAGACGCAAAAAGGGCTCCCTCATAGGAGGGGATGCCCCACATTCGAGTGTATCCCCCGAATTGATTAAGCATTAAACCTGACGGTGTCACACCATGAAGCATACCCTGATTTCCAGCACCAGGAACGAATAAAATAGAAGAATTTCCGTATTTATCCCTTATTTCTTTCATTTTACTTGCTATTATATCTAATGCTTCATCCCAAGAAATTCTCTCAAATACACCCTTTCCTCGCTCTCCAATACGGCGCATAGGATATTTTAGCCTATCTGGATGATAGACCTTTTGCCTATATGCTCTTCCGCGTAAGCATGCTCGCAATTGTGGCTCTTCCCCATTATCTGTTTCAAAACGTATAATCTTACCGTCTTTTACATGAGCCTTGAGAGTACAGCGACCTCCACAATCATGACAACAACCAGTGTTAACTATTTTAATAGTGCTCTTTCCTCCTTCGATATTATTTTCATTCATAATTAAAATCATTCTCTATAAATAGTTAATTACACAAAAATTTGGTATTACTTTAATTTTTCTTGAGAGATTCTTTAATTAAGAATAATAAAGTTTTAATCAACGGATTTAGTATTGATGCTCTTTATCCACCTGATTTATAGGAGGTTTTCCCTTAGCTATATTATAAATATTTTTAACGATAATTTTAAGAGGTTCTTCAGAAAATCTGGTATAATCACCATAACCGATATTATGGGGAGTTGCAATTACATTAGGTAACTCCCAAAAAGGATACCTTGATGGTTTATTAATCTCCGGATTCCATTTTTGATCCCACCAATGTGGAATCCACCATACATCCAGAGCTGCTCCCGCTATTTTATTTTCTTTAAGGGCAAAATATAAGGCTTTTTCATCAATAATAGCTGCTCTTGCAACGTTAACCAAATAAGCTGATGGTTTCATTAAACCTATTTCGCGTTCCCCGATCATCCCTCGTGTTGCGGGAGTTAGTGGAACAATAACTACAATAAAATCAGATTCAGAGAGAACGTAATCGAGATCTTCAGGACCGCCTAAAAATTCAAGTGTCATCTCATTTTGTAAATCTATTGATTTTCTTCTTTTTATAGCTAATATTTTCATTTCGAAAGCTTGTAGTCGTTTTGCTATTTCGATACCAATATGACCCAATCCAATTATCCCTACCTTTTTTCCTCGTAATTCAGTTACTCGTTTGCGATCAATTTCTGGAAATAATTTGTTACGTTGAACCACTCGTTTTGCTAATGCAAGAAGTAAACTTATTGCTCCTTCAGCTAGAGGAACAGGATTTGCTCCTGAGGTATTAGCTACAAAAACATCATCATTAATTGCATCAAACGGTAGAGCATCCACACCCGCACCAGTTTTCTGAATAAGCTTTAAATTTTTAGCTCCCTTAACAACAGCAGTAGATAAACGGGTACACACAATAATATCAACATCTTGAGCAAGATGTACTAGTTCCTCATCAGTTCCTTTTTCCGGAGTAATGAATTCAACATCATCAGGAAGCAAATCTTTTTGTCTCGCTATCCAATCCGATAAATAGGAGTGTACAACCAATACTTTCATGATATAACCTATAAAACCAGTTTTTTAGAATTATTAATTATACAAAAATCTGATATTGCTTTAATTATTATTGAGAAATGTTAAATATATAGAATAAAAAAAGTTCTTAACAAGTGTGAGAATATTTTTAAATTAGGTGAATCAAATATGGGAAATAGTAGCCTCAATTTAAAAATCCTGGTTTATCTTTTGCCTATGATGGATTAAGAATGAAGATTTAACTATCTTAATGCGCAACTAAAAACCTATTAAATAGATTAATCCTTCTGGAAGATGTTCACGCCATGCAATATATTCATGACCTCCGGGATATATTTCATAATAATGCTCATATCCTTTTTCCTCAAGCATTTTATGAAATTTGAGAACTGAAGGCATGGTTCGAGTTTCAAGGTTTCCTACATTCACGTAAAACTTCAAGGGTAATTTTTTACTTTTATAAAACTGCCTTATTAACCAATACGGTTCTTGTTCATCTTCCTTGTCCCACCATCGAACAAAATCATTTCCGTAGTAATATCGTAACCGCTGGAAAAATAAATTACCTGGAAACCAACCATAAAAACCTGATTGTGATAAAATCCTTCTAAAAGTGTCTGGATACATATATGCAATAAATGTTGCTCCTAATGCACCTGAACTGCTCCCCATTAATACTGCTTTATTGGGATCAGAGGAAATATGAAAGTTTTCTCTAGCCCATGTTACTAGTTCTTTAGCTATAAACTCTGCAAACGGAGGATAACAATCCAAATCTTTTCCTCTTTGAAAACCACTGTAATTGTGGATGAAGACTGCAACTAATGGTGGAATTTTTTTATTAGCTATTAAGTTATCAAATATAATAGGAGGTTGTGTAAATTCAAGAAATGCCTTTCCATCGAAAATTACGAAAAAATGATATTTTTCTTCCATTTTTGTAAAATTAGGAGGTGTATATACCCACATTTTACGGTTCATTCTTAATACTTTACTATATAATTCAATTTCGAATACTTTACCTGAAGGTACATTATCATCTTTTAACGTCCATAATCGAGGTTTGGCATCTGGCATTTCTAAAACAGAATATTCAATTTCAATTTTTTGGCCTTCCCTTCTATATCTTTGATAAAATTTCTTAGGATTGAAAGGATCAGGAGCACAGGTATGCCAATTAAGAATTATGTTATCAAAAAACCTATTATATCTAAGGTTGTTATTCTTACTTATTGTATATATCGTTCGGGTTCCATTTAACACTTTAAACGTCTTATAGAAAAGGTTGGTGTTTTCGAGGTGATCACAGACGTTATTTGTCAATACATCATCTTGATTTGCTAATGCTGTAATAATTACAGCGTTTTTTGTTTCACTAGTTCCCTTAACAACAAACGTGACAAGCTTATAATTCTTATCTTTTGCAAAAGTTTCAATTAGTGGTGTTCCATTTCGTTCAATTTTATTCCAAAATTCATTTAATGCTGTTTTATTTCCACTAATTATGGCCTGATCAAGTTTTGATATTATTGGGCTTATAAAGTGTTGTTTTTTTATCATTCTTGTATAGGAAGAATTATTTAATTCTTAAATTTAATTATAATGGAAAATTTTTCCTATTATAACCACAGTGTATCTTAACAATTATGATAAACACAATACCATATAAAATTCCTGACCTTGTTTTGGTAAACTTAGATAAAGGAAACTATGACAAGATTATTCTATTTGCCCTTGGGGTGTTCGGATCTCATAAATTAACGGAGTTTATTAATGATCCCGATGAATTTATTGAAAATAGGATGGATAAAATGGCATTCTTCAAGTGGGCAGAAAAATTAAAGAAGGAACAGTTGATAGAAGAATTTACATTAGATGATGAGATACATTATCGAATTACCTCTAAAGGCGAAGAAAGATTATTGGAATATATAGAAGACACAAATATTCTAAAAATATTTGAAGAAACAAGAGGTCCGATTGAAAAAGAATCATCTTTATCTTCTAAATCTGTTTCTGGTTATAAAGTTACATATAAAGACTACGTTTTTGGCTTATTATCATTGGTTTGGCGTTTAGGTACGTTTCGATTAGAGGAAGAATTTGAGAAGATAGGTCCTGATGAAAAAGTATCTCTAGGAAAGTTTTTAGAGCGAAATGCTATAAAATTTCCAAATAATAAAGCTCTTCTCTATGAAGATCAAGAGTACACATATAAAGAAATGAATGAATGGATCAATCGATATGCGAACTTTTTTCTCTCATTAGGTGTAGAAAAAGGAGAAGTAATCAATATCTTCTTAGAAAATAGGCCTGAATTGATGTTTTTAATGGGTGCCATGTCAAAAATAGGCACGATTGGCTCATTGATCAATACAAGGCAGCGAGCAACAACACTCCGACATAGTCTGAAACTAAATCAAGTGAAAATTTATGTTATTGGAGAGGAACTTATAGATGCATTTGAAGAAGTTAAAGAGGATCTGGAATTATCGCCAGAAGATAAGCTTTTTTATGTTGAAGATAAAGGAAATAGGAAGATTCCGGAAGGATATCTTGATTTCAAAGCTCAAACAGAGAATCAAGCCATTTCAAATCCTCCAACCACAGCTGATATTTTAGGAAAGGATACTTATGTATTAATTTTTACATCAGGTACTACGGGTCTCCCGAAAGCAGCTCATATCCGTAATGTCCATACCGTGGGTTCGATATTAGGTTGGGGAAAAATGGCTTTGAATATGCAACCAGATGATATTTATTATATATCTCTTCCAATATATCATAGCAATGCTTTACATATTGGATGGTCAGCAGCTATTGCAAATGGTTCAGCAGTTGCATTAGCTCGAAGATTTAGTGTGAGTAATTTCTGGAAAGATATAAATAAATTCAAAGCAACATGTTTTAATTATATTGGTGAAATCCTCCGATACTTATATAATCAGCCACCTAGTCCTAATGATAGGAAGCATATGGTTTATAAAATTGCCGGAAATGGACTTAGACCAGAGATGTGGAAGGAATTTAAAGAAAGATTTGGTATTAAAGAAGTATATGAGCACTATGGAATGACCGAAATGCGGGGAATGTTTTGCAATTATTTAAATTTAGACTGTACCATTGGTACTTGTCTAAGTGAGCATGCTATTGTAAAATATGATATTGAAAAAGATGAGCCTATTCGGGGGGAAGATGGGTATCTTCAAATGGTTGATGAAGGTGAAGCGGGATTATTTCTTATGAAAATTCAAGATCCTTATACTTTTGCGGGATATACTAGTAAATCAGCAAGTAAGCAAAAAATAATTGAAAATGTTTTCGAACAGGGTGATCAATGGATGTATTCCGGTGATTTAATTAGACCTATAGGATACGGTCATGCCCAATTCGTAGATCGACTTGGTGATACCTTTCGTTGGAAAGGGGAGAATGTTTCCACATCTGAGGTTGAAGATGTTATATTATCTTTTGAAGAAATTGAGCACACATCTGTGTATGGTGTTTTAGTGCCTGATACTGAAGGAAGAGCTGGAATGGCATCAATTTTTACTAAGGTGAACCATGAAGCATTTAATTTTGATGGATTTTTGAAATTGCTTAATGAAAATTTACCTAAGTATGCAATCCCCCTTTTCATACGCTTCTTATCTGAATTATCCATAACAAATACTTATAAAATCTCAAAATCTGATATGAAAAAAATTGGTTTCAATGTTGATAAAACTGAAGATCCAATCTATGTTCTCTTACCAGGGAGTTCAGAATATACGCTTCTAACTGAGGAAATTCATTCAAATATTATGAATGAAAAATACAGATTTTAAGGAAATTATTAAATATATTAACGAGAAATTTTAAAATTGCATATAGATTTTATAATATAACAAATTTGAAAGAAAAATAATAAAATATTGATGAATAATGTCAGAAGCTATAGATGAAAAATATAGAAATGCTGTTCAGGTAATCAACACTGCGGGAGGTACTCCAGTTCCGGTTACTGATAATACTGTCAAAATTCTAAAGTATATTGTTGAAGAAAAACATTTAGATTTTATAATAGCTTTTAAAGGTCGAAGATCTCAAACTATGGAACAATTAAAAGAGAGCAGTGGTATGTCTGAAGAAGAAATCAGTGAGCATGTTAAGATATTAGCTAAAAAAGGATTAATTATGAATCAACCAAGTAGCTCTGGTATAATGGTATATCGGTTAATGCCATTTGTTAATGTAGGGGTATACGAGTATACATTTATGAAAAAACTTGAATATAACGAATGGGAAAAGGGACTAGCTCAATTATATCTTAATTTAAATAAAGAATCTAGAGGTAGAATGTTAGCTAATTATGATGCTATTGTCAAGCGATTTCTACCAACAATGCGACCCATTGACAGAACAGTTCCTTATACTGAAAATTTTGAATCTGGAAAAGAAATAAAGATTGTAGTAGATGAAGAATTAGAAGCACCTGAAGAAAAGATAATATCGACACAAAAGGTTGAAGAAATAATTAATAAATTTGATGAGATTGCCGTAGGTCATTGCTATTGCCGACATTTTCGTGATTTAGTAGGAGAACCATGTAAACAAACTGATATGCGAGAAAACTGTTTTACATTTGGAAAATCTGCTCGTTATACAACTGAACAAGGATTCGCTAGAATGATATCTAAAGAAGAAGCATTAGAAATCTTAAAAAAATCTGAAAAAGATGGATTAGTCCATAAAGCTTATCATCCAAATATGGATTTCAAACGAGAAGAAGATAGTATTTGCAACTGCTGCTCAGATTGTTGTGGACAAGCAAGAGGTATTACATCAAACCTTTCTAATTATATTGCAAGAGTAGACCATGATATCTGTGTAGGATGCGGGACATGTGTTGAAAAATGTTATTCTGGTGCCAAATATTTAAATGATGAAGGAAAAGCTGAAACTGATGAGGATCGTTGTATTGGGTGTGGAATATGTGCTGCTTTCTGTCCCGAAGGAGCAATCTCTTTAGTTAAAAAACAGAGAGTAGTAAGGATAGCCCCTCCTCGTTCTGCATATGAATAATAACTTTTTATTTTTTATTTTTATCTTTATTAATAAAATTATTTGGAATAATTGATTATGCAAATCAAAGCAATAGATTCAAATCTTAAATACATAGATCTAGATAATTTTATAAATACGTGGGTATATAAGAGTGATGATTTATGTTTTTTAGTTGATCCAGGACCTACAGTATTTATAGACGTATTAAAAAAGGGTTTAGATCATTTAAA
>JAHQWY010000326.1 GCA_029856445.1 Promethearchaeia archaeon | reverse complement strand
TACAAATTGGTGTTGACCTATCATTACAAAACCTGTATTATGTGAACCTGTAATCCCAACGTTTTCAATATCATTAAATCTTAAGCAAAATTGAGGAATGATAAGTTTTTTAGCAGGAGGTTCTACTTCACCAGTTATAACATAAGGTTGAAAAGCTGAAATTGATGCGATTGTAAATTCAGAAGTTGGATTCCAACGAGCTACACATGGGTACCTTTTAATAGGAACATAACCTCTAGGTTCTAAAATCTCAACGATCTTTTCCCAAACACCAATGAAAGATAATTTCACTTGAGAGGGATTACTAATAACAACTTGAAATCCTCCTGAACATACAGGATCTCCGCACACTTCTCTGTTTTTAATTATGGTCCAGAAAAAGGTGCCACAAGATTCACATTTTTTTCTCCTATACCCTAACGCTCTAAGTTCAGTAGTAGGAAAATAGGCATCAGGATTTCTCGAAGCAATTTTTTTGAAATTTTGTTTTAACTCCTTATCTGTGTGAGCATCCTTTAATTCTATTTTTTCTTTTTCAGAGAGCACTTTAATCAAATTAAAATAATCTAGTCAAATTTATTAAATAACTCAAAGAATTTTGATTCTCTAATATTAATTCAATTAATATATTATTTCTTAACAATTTTATTATAGGTTTTCTTAATTTACCTTCTAATAAAAGTTAGTTGTATTGTCAACTCTACTGGTCAGAAAAAGCTTTTAAAAAATAGAAATAATTTCTACGTACAAATAATGCCAATTTAGAATTTTAAAGTGAGGTAGAAATAGAATGGTTCATATGTTAGTTACAGCATGGTACCTTCCAAATAAGGGACAAGATTTAGTGAAAGTGTATATGTCAAAAGATAAATATTACTTTATATCAGGTGTATCTATTTGTATGAGGTAGTAAAATTAAATTATTCACAGATTAATTATAAGAGAATTCTCAACAATCTCAGAGAATCTTTAATTAAATATTTTACAGAGACTGTTCAACATGAAAATACAAAAGAAGCAGAATTCTGGTATGAACGGATTGAAAAAATTATTAAATCTAAAAATGAAGATTTTACATGTTTTGAAGTCAGAAAAGAAGATGATATTATAGGTTTCTTAATTTTTAAACATATAAATGAAAATTTCGCTTTGATTAGGCATATTTTTATATTAAATACTGTCAAGAGAGAAGATGTTGCATTTATTCTGTTAAAGGAAGCAATTGAAAAGTTAAAAAATGACAATGAGAGTATAAAATTTGATAATGCAGCGTTTACCTTTCCAGAAGATTACTTAGCTGGTCCACTAAAAAGACTTGGATATGATATAGTAAAAAGACATAATATGACACTAATCTTAGATAGGTTTAATAAAACGTATGAGCTGTCACCTGAATATTCCTTTGCTCACTTTAATGAAGATGACTTTTTAGAAATAGCAGAACTTTGTGTTGATGCATTTAAAAATCATCCCGATACAACTTTTTGGGAAGAGGCGACTTCTGTTCCTCTTTATTTAGAAAATTTGAAACATAGTTTAGCAACTTACATGCTAAAAGAATGTTCATTTGTCGTAAGGGATAAAAAAGAACAAATTGTTGGAATTTGTCTGATAGAAAATGGAGATAAAGAAGGTGAATTTATTATTCAAAACATTGCTGTCAAAAAAACACTCCGGGGGATAGGAATTGGAGCAGCTCTTCTTTCAAAATGTTTAAAAAATATTGGAGATAAAGGCTATAGGAAAGCAATTCTTACTGTTACAGAAGGGATTCCGGCTCAAAAATTGTATGAACGCTTTGGTTTTAAGAAATATAATTCATTTAATGTTATAGCGAATTATAATTCTAAAACCTGAAGTCTTGAATATCCTTTTTTAGTAAAATCATAATCGAGTAATTCAATCTTTTCCGGAATAATTTTCAATAGTAGTTTTCTCTTTCCTCTAACTATTTTTTGAGCTTCTTCAAATCCTTCATCTCCTTCCCTTAAAAAGATCAACCTCTCTTTCCCTGAAGCAGTGATTTGCATTCCTTGAATTTTTCCTTCAGATAAAGGAGTATAAATACCTATGCTTATATTGGGATTCTCTTCAATATTTTTTATCTTTCTCCCAGGAGTAGGGCCAATATAGATATTAAAGCTACTTTCTTCTGTATAAAAATCCATGGGGGTTGCACGAGGGACATTATTACTACATGTACACAAAACTAATACTTTCCTCTTATTTAGATACTCTCGAATCTCTCTTTTTAATTTCTCTTCTGGCATTTTTTGATTAGTCATTTCAAATAATCCTTGATTTTAGATTTAATTATAATATAAAATGAAGAGATAAAGATATATTTTAGAAAAATTGATTTAAAAGTCTTAAATCCAGATTAGAATCCAACCACGTTTATTGGTGAGGAATCATTGTCTGAATCTATAGCTGCTTGTAGATAAGGGGATACAGGCCCATTTGCCAGAACCATTATTTTTACTTTAGAACCCATATCGGGGATATTCTGAACTCCGAATTTCAATTGAGCTTCCTCCGGAATTTCACCTGTAATAGTAGATACAACGCTATCTACCTTTGATAAAGGTAAAGTATGATCACCAGTAATAGATACTATACACCTATCAACTTTTTTAGGATCAGGTTGTAAGAGAGGGTTATTAATGGCTAATCTTGATTTCTCAATTAAGTCTGATTCATCTCCCACTGACTCTGCAATACCTATTAAGCCTGTTGGATAATCTCCTTTTTTTACAAAAATTCTTTTTACATCAGCGTAGTCTATATTTACAAGACCACAATTATTAATTAAGTTAACAACTTCTCCAATATTCCTAATTAAAACTTCATCCATTATTTTAAATCCTGTTATCATCGGAATCTTTCCAACAATACCCAAAAGATTATCGTTTGGGACAGTTATTAGAAAATCAGAATAATTAGCCAGATTTTTAAGCCCTATTTTTGCTCTTACACCTCGTTGTACACCTTCTGATTTAAATGGAAGTGAACAAAAAGTTACCACGATAGCTTCATTCTTTTTTGCCTCCTCCGCAATAACAGGCGCTGCTCCAGTTCCAGTTCCCCCACCTAAACCACAAGTTAAAAAAACAATATCAGCATTAAGTACTTTATTCAATCTATCTCGATCTTCTTCAGCAGCAGCGGTTCCAATTGAAGGATCATTCCCTGAACCCATACCTTGACATTTTTCCTTCCCTATTAGAACTTTCTGACTCGCATTCGAATAGTATAAGTCATGTGCATCCGTATTTACACAAATTGTCTCAGCATTATTTATACCCATATCCTCCAAACGTGAAACAGTGTTATTCCCAGCTCCACCTACTCCTACGACCTGTGTTTTTACTTTTAAAACTTTCAATAAGTCCGCTAAATACTTGTCATCGTCACAGTTTGGATTTGTATTAGGATTTTGATTATGGCGAGCGATTTCATTAAACCGTTCTCTTACTGATGAACGAGATTTTGCCATTTCAAAAATATCATCAACACTCATAAAATTCATCTGAGGAAATGAGGTTTTTATAATACGAGAAAAATATCGGAATAATATATGAAAGTAATATGAAGATAATACGCATATTATGTATGTAATATATTAGTTCATTTCTTGGACTTTTTAATTGTTATTTCAAAATTTTTTCAAAATTTGAAAAAAATATCAAGTTTTTCATCTGAAATGTAGGACAAAACATTGGAGAAAAAAGTTTATAAGGTTATATTTTCATATGTATCAAGGGAATTTTATATGGAAATCAATAACACCCGAAATAGTAGCAGAGAATCTATGGAAAGCTCGAAACATGATGAGCCAATCCAAGTCCGTGCTATCCTCAGTTGTCCTAATTGTGGCTACAAGAAGAAATTTAAAAATCAATTTCTTAGGAAAGATCTTGAATTACTCACAGTAGCAGTTAAGGTTTTCGAGTTTATTACCTGCAATAAATGTGGAGATCTTATAAAGCTTGATTTAGAGTTTAATTTTTAAATTCAAATAGTCTAAAGTTAAACTGTTTAATGTCATTATATTTTTGGTTAATATCTATAATATCTAGATCTTAATCTTTAATTTAAAGCTCCAAATTAATATTCCCATAT
>JAHQWY010000325.1 GCA_029856445.1 Promethearchaeia archaeon | reverse complement strand
TTTATGAGGAATTGTGAATATTTCTTCGGTTGGTATATTTACAATATTATTTATCCCATTTTGAGTAGTGAAATGTGCACTTTTCCATACATGACCTAATGGTAAACCAATTGTGATATCTGTGCCAGGGGCTACAAATTTTAAAGCACTATATTTTTTATGATTGAGATAAGAACACCTTGTAATAAGCTGGTTGATATGATTTTTCCATTCTAAAATTGGATCTTTAGTTTTAACACGACAAATTTCAAATATGGTATCCCAAAATTTTGCTTTTCGTTCATTTTCAGGGAGTTCAGGAAATACTTTATCTGTCCAACCACTCACAGGGGCGGCTACAACCATCCAATTTACTAAATTTTTCCTACGTAGTTCGGACGCAGGTTTATTATACTTGAGGAACGTCCTTTTTGCAATTAATATTAAATTCGAATCTTGTTCTGAGAGGAGATCAGGATTTTGAGCTTTTATAATGAGCATGGCATCCCCTTCTTTAGCTATATCAAATGCACCATCAGTTCTCCAAGTAGCGAATTCTTCAAATGAATCTCTTGGAGCATATTTGTAACGAATTAGTTGGAGCTGATCATCATCCCACATTACATCGACCAGTCTAGCCCCTATTTGATAAGCTTTTTTCATGATTAGTCTCACTAATGGAGCTAATTCGATTGGTACACCTCTATTACCAGATGTTGGCGTTCCAATTAATAATCGCTGTCCACGTTGTAAATTAAGCCCTACTTCTACAATTACTTCAGCATATTTTTCTAAATTTATCTCAAATTCTGACGACAGCTGATTCACTTAAAGATTTTTATGTTTTTTAATATGTTTTATTTTGCTTCAAACCTTTTTATAATTATCATTCTAACTTTAATGTAAACTGGTGAAAATGGCAGAACAAAATGAAATTACTGAACCGTCAAATCTATTTAATAATGATGGCTCGCTAGTTCAGCGAGGATGGGCAAGAAAACCAATTCTAAGATACAATAAAGAATCTATTGGAAAAGGATGGCTTCGAATAAAAGAATGGGATCACTATTCAATTTTAAATAAGGATTTTGGATTTCAACTTACTATTGGAGATATTGGGTATCTCACACAAATGAGCTATGTTTGGCTTGATTTCAACGAAAGAAGACGGGATGGAAAAGGGCTTTTTAAGTTTTTTACAAAATCTAAATTACTCCCTTTAAGTTCTTTAGAGGATAGTAAAATAATATTTCCAACTAAGAAATTTAAGGCATCTATTAAAAAAGAGGGAACCAAACGCATTCTTTCAATTGATGATTCGAAATTTCAAGAAAGAGGATTAAAAGGGAATATAATACTTAAAGATGATCCAAAAATGGATAATACAGTGGTTATAACTGGATACAAAGAGGATCCTAGATTATTTTATTACAATCATAAAATAAATTACATGCCTGCGAAAGGTTCACTATATCTAGGGGAAAAAGAATTTTCTTTTGAGCCTGAAAATTCATTCGGATTGATGGATTGGGGACGAGGCATCTGGCCATATAAAACACACTGGTTATGGGGTTCTGCATGTGGAATTGTAAATGAAGTACCTGTTGCTTTTAACATTGGTTATGGTTTTGGAGATTTATCCACTCATACTGAAAATATTATTTTTTATGACGGAAGGGCACACAAAATTGATGAAGTAATTTTTCACCATGAGGATCGAGATCCTACGAAACCTTGGAAATTCACTAGTAATGATAATAGATTTAACATGGTTTTAACTCCACTCATCCCCCATAGGGAGAAAATTAATTTTGGATTAATATATATGAATTCTTCCCTCCTTCATGGACTTTATAATGGAGATATCGTACTGGATAATGGAGAGAAAATTTATATAGAAAATATGTTAGGTCATGCAGAAGATATTTATTGGCGATGGTGAAATAAATAAAGATTTTAAATTGAATAATTTAAAGATAGGAATTAGGAATCTATATGCTAATAATTAGTGATTAATAACAACTTAAAAAAAATTGTCTCACATTTACTTCTCTTAACTTATTTCTCACTTTAGTATTAATATTCAACCCAATTAATTTATAACAAAACATATTTTATTTTTTGTTTTTAAAAAGATATATATGAAAAATCTAATTTAAATGATTCAAAAAGAGTCTCCATCAATTTCTTTTCCCAATAAAAGTTCCATTTGAAAATCATTTCATAAATCCCTATTTTAGAATTCTTAAAACATTGTTAATTTAATATGAATTAAATTTGCTCATATTTTTTTATTTTTCTGTATTCTTTGGTAATTAGAAATCGAATGATTTCAGTTACGTTTTTTATTCCATGAAACTCTTTTATAACCTCTAACTTGTCAAAAACATCCATCTCAAGAGAAATATGAAATTCTTTATGTTCAACCATTAGTTAAACTTTTGATAAATTTGTTAATAAGTTTTCGTTTTATGGATCTATTATGGATGCTCTTGGATAAAAAATGGATAATTTTATATATAGTTCAAACATAATAATAAAAGGGATTCAACATAGCCGTCAATGAAAATTAAACATCTTCTCAGGATAAGGAAAATATTAGGTAAAATTAGTTCTAATCATACAATTCACATTTATTGTAAAAAATTTTTGAACAAGAATTGTTTAGATAAAAAAGATCAATAAATTATGTTAACGATAATTCTAGCAATATTAGGATTAATTTTTGGAATATCCTTGATTATATTTTCAAGTCTTGAAGCAGTAAAACATTCTGCTATATTAGCTGCTGCTTTAGGTATCTCACCATTGGTAATTGGCGTTACCTTAGTATCAATAGGTACAGATATTTCAGAAATTTTTAACTCGATAATCTCATGCTCTTTAGGACATGGTGATATTGATGTAGGAGATTCTGTGGGTTCGGATTTAACTCAGCTTACATTAGTGTTTGGACTATTACCTTTAATTACAGGGGCATTTTGGGTACATAGAAAGGATATTGTTATTCTGGGAGCATGCGAAGTTCTATCTTTAATTGTTATATTTTCTATAGTAGAAAAAGGTTATATTACACGACTTAATGCTATAATGATGGTTGGGAGTTTAGGAATTTATATTTGGTTAATATATAATGCTAATAAGGAGAGTATTTTAGAAAGAGTAGGTATGATTGAAAAAATTGAAGCTCCTAAAAGTAAGAAATTTCATCTTCTCATAGCTATTATAGCATTTGGTGCTGTAACTTTAGCTGCATTTATGATTGTAGAATCTATTATAGTTTTATCAAGTTTACTAAATATTCATGAATATATCATTAGTTTTTTTATTGTTGCTGTGGGTACCTCACTTCCGGAACTGGCAGTAGATATAAACGCATTGAGATTAAAACATCATGAAATCGCTATAGGTGACATTATAGGCTCGTGTATTGTTGATTCCACTCTTTCTATTGGCATCGGACAAGTACTTTTTCCACAAGATATAACAGCAGCACTTGCAGTTCCAACAGTTTTGTATACACTTATCGCTAGTTTTATAGTTTTTATAACTATAGTTGCACGAGGAAAAGTAGATAAAAAAGCAGGAATTTTTTTCATTTCCATCTATGCTATGTCATATTTTTTTCTTTTCACGTTTTGGTTAGGATTTTAATTCTAAGGGGTATGTGGATAATTATTTTGGCATATAAAATTTACATAAATTACATTGATTAGCTCGTAATCGTCTTTCAGGACCAAGAATAATTAATTTCTCTGCCATATCTCCACCACATTTTGGACAACTTTTAGAAAAATTTTCCTTAATTGAGTTTAAAACTCTTTGGATCCCTTTCTCTAATTTTATTAATTCTAAAGCATTTTCAATTATTTTATTTGCGGACAGCATTCCGATACCTTTAATCCATGCTAATTCTTCAGCTTTAGAATTCGCAATCTCTTCAATTGATGTAATGCCTGCGTTAATCAATCTCTCTGCTGCAGTTGGACCAATTCCTCTTACACGAATCAATTCTTCGATCATAATTAGCACAACATTAAAAATTTAAGAGATTACATTAATCGTTTTAAAACACCATGAGAAAATTCTAGGTTTTATATCGTTAGTTCCAACTTGTTTATATAATATAATGTTAATTACTAAAAATAAAATTTAAGTAAAAAAAATAAAATT
>JAHQWY010000043.1 GCA_029856445.1 Promethearchaeia archaeon | reverse complement strand
GTTAAAAGGAACTGGAAAAAATACTTGTAAATGTATCTCATGTAATGAATGCATTGGTACAGCATTGAACGGACCCGTTCATTGTACTCAAGAGAAATAAGGAATAATTTAGATTACTCTAAAATACTATAACGCGAAATAAAGCTATATGAAAAGCAAAAAAAGAGTAGAAATTATATTCTCTCGTCTTTAAGCAAGAATTTTACTAAAAGGATTGTAACTAATGTCGGAACAACACCTATTCCTAAAATTATAAATAACACTTCCCTGAAAAGATTTGTAAATTCACCCATTAAAAAAATGTTTCCAAAGGAATCATATAAATAATGAATTAAAATACAGGGAAGTAAATTCCTCGTTTTTATATACAGATATGCCATACTAATCCCGAAACAACTCGCAAATATAACCTGCAAAAGAGTGCCATAAAAGTTAAATCCCCAAATCACATTAGTGAAATGAAACAAACCAAATGCCACACCATTAATGATAACAGTTGTAATTACTGAATATTTTTTTAACTGTAAATTTAAAATAACTCCTCTAAAAGCTACCTCCTCCCATATCCCCGGTATAAGCATAAAAATAAATAGAAACCATCCTAAATAGATCGGGAACGGTTGATTACGATTAGGACTCTCGAAATACCAATGATCAAATCTAACATCTCCAAGAATATATGTAAAGGATATTAGAGATAAGAAATAAATACTCGTTATACAGATACCGAGAGAAATATATCCCCAAAAGAGCTTTTTCTTCTCCAATCCAATAGTATGAGTATAATCCATAAAAGACTCTTTCTTTGGAAGTTTTAACCCAAGAGGAACCATTACTAGCCATAGTAATGCTAAAAATCCAAAATTCAGAAGGAAATCAATAAAGATTACTTCGGTAAATGAAAGATTAGTAATCAAGGGAGATATAAGTAATACAATGGGATATAGCAAGAATCCCCAAATAAAGTATAAAAATAATAAAACAATAGTACCTACATTTACATGCTCTCTTAAAAATCCTCCTGTCTCAAACTCTCCCATTTTTTCAACTTTTGGAAACATTCGAGTAAAAGTAAATATCAAAATTGATAATCCTGTTAATCCTATGATCATGAAAGTTAACATTGTAACATAAATATCAAAAGTCAAAATTAATAAAATGCCCCCCGTTAAAATCGCAAAGTATATTCCAATCTCAATCAAGATCATAAGTAACCATTTACTAACTTTGTGTTCTTTATGTAGCTCTTCAAGGATATATTTATATTTCATTTTCCCAAAGAAATGAATTTTCAGCTCAAACATGACAAGCATCATACTCCAAGCGATCGGTAAAGTAACCACAAAAAGTACTAACACTAAAATTGAATTAGTTAACAATGTCAGAATGAGAGTTATAAATGTGAGTGAAATTCCTTGGATTGAAAGCATCAAAATAATCTTTGCTTTTGCCTGATCTCGAGGGATTAAAGGTAATGATGCTTTAATTGAAGCCCCTGACTCTTCAAGATTTAAGAATCCTGCAATTAACATTGGTGGAATAAACAGGTATACACCCACGACTGCAGACCATAATATCAATATTCCCCCTATTGTAGTAACTTCATTAATAATTGGACCTTGCATAGAAAAAACTAATACAAGAGGATAGAATATTGGGAAAAAGATGAACATAAAGGATTGCATATCTCGGGTCGACGAGATTAAATCTTTTCGGATATATGCCCTTATTGTAGAAGTTGGTTTTATTTCAATTAATAGATCTTTTTTCTTTACTTGATCAACTATAATCTCAGTAGAAATTGTAGTGCGTAGAGCTCGTTGAGCAAGTCTTAACAGTCCCCATATCATTAATATGAATAAAACCATTCCTATAAGTGTGCTAGATAATAATGGTAAGGAAACTTGGTTTGGTATGGTACTTAGTGCGATTAAATATGCAGGAGCAAGAGCAAATGGAATTAAACTTAGGGTCATATTTAAAATAGTAGAAGGTTCGCTTGTTTGAAATTTTATAAGAAATTTATCAACCATACTAAATCCCAGACTGAATATCATTCCAGATCCAAAAGCAATTGAGAAATAACCAAATAAAGTTATCAATCTCACAGTATTTACTCGTTTCGATTGACCTTTTGATTCTGAGAAGAGGAAACTTAACTTTTCCCCTATAATAACTAGGAGAGAAAAATTGAAAATAACATTGAGAATAGATACTAAGAAAGAGGTAATGAAAATTAAGAAGTTCTGAGTACCTATTAACATTATAATTGGAAATGAAAAGATTAAAATAACTAAGGGGTAATCGAGATTTCGAAACAGGGTCATGAATCCAATTTTTCTCATTTCTTTCTTAGAGAATGGAAGCGTTTGTAGCCACTTGAATGAGTTACCCGACATAAAAGAGCTAGTTGAAACCATCCCAAACATTAGCATATATAAGAAAGTTATCCCAAAGTAAATTCCCAATATATAACTAGTGATAAAGGCAATTGAATTTGGTGTATAAGAAACAAGAGAGTTATCAATTTGTAAATAGGTGGTTAGTGGTAAAATAGGAAAAAATACAAACAAAATCGAAAAAACTAATTTAAGAGCCAAAAATTGAGTTTTGACATAATTCTTATTTCTCTTGAATTTTTCGATAAGTCTTGCTTGATGAGCACCAGCACTCGCTATTTGCCCTTCCATTAAGATTTCGTGTGTTGTAAACTTAGCTAAGGAATAGAAAGATTTTTTCTTTTGTTTCTTCTCTTGTTCCAATAATGATTACCTCATAAATTTTTTACTTTAAAGGAAGCTCTAAGCTTCTGTATTATTTCATTAACCGAAGTGTCTTGTTCTGTTAATCGTAAGAATACATCTTCTAAACTTGCTCCTACTTTATTAGCTTGTCGTCGAAGCTCTTCAATTGTACCAATTCCTACCATTTGTCCTCTATTAATTATCCCTATACGGTCACATAAATCTTGTGCTATTTCCATAATATGTGTAGAAAAAAGAACAGTTCCCCCCCTTTGAGTATGTAATTCTAAGAGGGATTTAACAACTCTTACAGATTTTGCATCAAGACCAGCAATAGGTTCATCTAAAATAAGTAAATCTGGTTCATGAAGTATAGCAGCAATAATTTGTAATTTTTGTTTATTTCCATGAGATAACGTAGCAATCAATTGATCGTAATATTCAATTGCATCTAGATTTTCTAGATATTCCTTTGCAAGATTTGTGGTATTAATTTCATCTAAACCTCTGATCGATGCTACAAAATTAAAGAGGTCTTTGGGTGTTAAAGATTTGAAAATTAACGGCTCCTCACTGACATATCCAATACGACGTTTAATTTCAACTTCATTTCGCTCAGGATTTAAGCCAAATACTCTCATTTCACCTTCATTTGGTTCTAATAATCCTAAAAGGAGCTTTATTGTTGTAGTTTTACCAGCACCATTGGGTCCTAATAATCCAAATACCTCTCCTTGATTAACTGTAAATGAGATACCATTTACCGCTTTGACATCTCCAAAAAATTTCTTCAAACTTTTAACACTAATTATTTCATTATTAGACATAGTTAATCAATAGAATTGATTGTTTTCTCATAAACTTTTTTTAAATAGATATTATTATTCAATATATTTCTTTATATATTCACATATATTACTATATTTAAATGTTGTGAATATTTTTGAAATTATGAGAATAATAGTTCTATCCACCTATTATTAATATTAATTCTATATATAGAGATATATATCTGAGATGAGTTTAGTTTTTCTATTATTTATTCTCTTTTCTGATTTACAATAATTATTATTGAAATTATTACTAGTATAATTCCAATTAAATGGTAAAATGTGAAATTTACTCCTAAAATAAGACTAGCAAATATAGCTGAAGTTATCGGCGTTGGAGCAAAAATCGTACTTGCTTTGGAAATTTCTAAATATGAGAGTGCCTTGTACCAACATACTAATCCAGAACCATAAACTGTGCCCATTATTATGTAAAAGAAAATATTATCAGGATCAAGCCATATTCTATAATCTAATGGGGAAAAAATAAGATAAGTAAACAACAAAATAAAACCTGAAAGGAAATTCCTAATAAACACCATCTGTATAGGAGTGGCTTCTTTTCGGTTAAAAATGGGTTTTGTTAAGGTGTGTCCTATCATCCATAAAAAGGATATCGCTAATAATATCAAAACTCCGATTAAAATAGTACCATTAAATTCAACTAGTGAAAAAAATTGAGTAATTGATATCGTCAGGCCAAAAAATAATATAAAAGAAAAAATTATCTGTAGTTTGGTTATTTTTTCTTTAAGAATCAGAAATCCTAAAAGCATTGAAAAGAACACCGTTGTTTTTTGGGTTAAAGAGCCATTGATAGCACCAGCCATATCATACCCTATGAAAAAAAAGATTTGGTTAATCCCAAAAATAAGGCCTATTATGATCAATAGCCAGAAATTATTTTTCCACCCTTGTAATATCGATTGTGTATTTACTTCATTGGTTTGAATACTTTTTTTATTCTTGTTCAGTTCAATAAGCATTAATGGAAAAAACAGAACCGTTTCAACGAGACAAGTCATAGCAGCAGCTATGATGTAGTTAGGTCCATCCAACATAGAAGGTCTTGAAATTGCTACAATAGGCTGGAAACCTACAAAAATTATTCCAATACATCCAAAAAAAAGTCCTTTCTTAGTAAGATTATCCAAGTTAAATATAAAAAAAATTTAGGAATTATAAAATTTTAGAAAACACTCTATTTTTACATTTTCAAAAATAATTATTGGTTTTTGTAATTATTAGGAATTTTTTTTAGTATACTGACCAAATTGGGGAATCTTCTTTAATTGCTCCCTATTAAATATTGGACCATCTTTACACACAGAAATGTCATTATCTATCCCTATACAACACGAACCGCATAATCCTACTCCACATTTCATTTTTCTCTCAAGAGAAGCTTGAATCTCTATATTTTTTGACTCAGCTAGATCAAATACTTTTTTCATCATAACTTCTGGTCCGCATGTAATTATTAAATCAACATCATTTTCAATGAGAATATCCTCAATTGTGTCTGTTACATAACATTTTCTACCAAAAGAACCGTCGTCAGTACTACATGTTGTATCTGGAATAAGATCAATCAAGCTATCAGCAAAGATTAATGATGCTTTATCTTGAGCTCCAATTGTTACAAAAATATTTTTTTTATTAAGCTTTAATGGTTCTATTAGTGATGTTATTGCCGCAATTCCCATACCTCCTCCAACAATAAGAATATTAGAAGCATCTTCATAATTCCATGAGTTCCCAAAAGGACCTCTTATACCAATAGGATCCCCTATGTTAAAATCAAACAATTTAGCAGTACCTTCACCAATTTTTTGGACGGTAATTTCAATTAGATTTCCCTCTATATTTGAAATAGACATTGGTAAGAAATCTATATCTGGGAGCCATAATATCACAAACATCCCCGGTCTATACGCTTGTGCTATTCTTTGACTCCTAATTTTAAAACTTTTAATTTCAGGGGAATGATCTATTATAGATTCAATTTTTACGATATCTGTTTTGTTTCTTGTAATATCTAAAACCAAATCTTCATTATCCTTCGGAATATTTTTTATTTCAAGAAATCCTTTCTCACAGCATAAATCAAAAATTTCCTTTCCTCTTTCGGTTCGAACAATTAATGTTTTCCAGCCATAATCACTTCCAATATTACCCACTGAAATATCGGCAAAAGCGGCAGTATAATCAGAACATGAAAAACAGGCATTTCGAACTGATTTATCATAAATATAATTTAATGGGATCTCCTTGTTACCGGAGTTAGTATATATCTTCAATTTAAATTTACTTTTATCTGAATCAATCTTTATTATTTCATTGTTATTAATGCCATTTTCCTGGAAGCATTGAGTTAAAAGTTGATTATAATATGTTCCAAAACAGAAAGTCCCTATTGCCAATGAAATTAAATCATGTGCTTCATAATCGAATATTGGATGGTTCTGTAATTTCCTTAATGCTTGTATTTGGCAGGGAGTGCCAACAACGGCAGTATTGGTATACTCTTTATTTATCGCCTCTCCTATCAACGACAATGTAGGACTTTGGCTTGGTTTATATCCTACTCCATTAAATAACTCTTTTTGATTTTTTGCCATTATAGGAAAGGGGACAAAATTTTCATCTTTATCTGTAATTATTGCACAATCGATTAATTCTGCTTGCATGGCTGTAAATAGTAATGCAGTAATAGGTCCAGCTTCAATAGGAATTTTTTCCTTTGCTATATCTGTTAATCTCGCAGAGACTATTTCTATATAATGACCCAATATTTTATCTTGTTCCTTCCCAAACACCCATTTATCCAACAAAGATAAAGGCATTTGATCATTTCCGGTTTTTGGGCATAAATTATAGCATAATCCGAATCCATCTCTACATGTATTAGAATCTTTACATGAACCATCTTCAATAGGAATTTCTTTTGAGACGTCAAATTTAATGTTCGCACAAAAGGCTCCACATGCTCCACAATAAACACATTTCCCTGTTCTGATTATTTCAGATTCTAATTCTTGCCATCCTTTTTTAACTTTCTCAACATACATAATTTTAATTAGCCTCCGTTAAACCTTTCATGAAATCTTGTGCTTCCTTTTTCCCAAGTTCAAAAGCTTCTAAATTTTTATCTAACGTTGATCTTGGTACGAATTTTTTTAATGTTTCAATAGCTGATTCTTCAGATATTATCCCTGAGAGGACTGTAAATACCCCAAAAAGGATAGAATTTCCGAAAACTATATTCCCAAAATTCTCCACGGCTATTTTTTGGACAGGAATACTTAAAGATTTTTGAATTTTCTCCACGGCTTTAAACGTTGCAATTGTAGAGGGATCCCAAACTAAATATCCTGTATTTTTCTCCTCTTTTATTAAACTGGGGTTAACACGAGCAGCAGATTCACCAGAAAGTACAATCAAAAAATCATAAGGGCTTAATGCTTGAGGATAATCTATAGTTTCAATATTTTTATCTAATTCCACCACCACTTCCGCCCAGCAACTACCTCCACGAGCAGAAGCGCTATATGCCTCTGTTTGAGTAGCAGCTAGATTTTCATATATTGAAGCAGCAGTAATAATCATTTTCGATAGAGTAATTACTCCTTGCCCACCAAAACCAGCTATCCGTATTTCATAACGAGTCATATACTACTTTCCCTCCATTGCAATCCTCTTAATCTTATCATATTCTTCAGAATATTCCGGTTTATCAGGATTATATCTAAATTCTCCAATGATATATTTATTTAGCAATTCCTTTTCTGTCATGAATTTCGCTTGATTTATACGAACGCTATTTCTTTTTATCCAATCAATCATTATACCAGTATTATCCATTTTTTGACCTTCTATCCCTAAATTTTCAGCTCCCAAACTATCTAGATTTTTTCTACCAAAATATGTAATACAAGGAGTTATAATCTCAATTACAGAAGTGCCTTTATGCTTTAATGCTTTCTTAAAATATTTCATTAGAGTTCGAGGATGAGCTACTGTAGTTCTAGCAACGTAAGAAGCACCTGCTGTGAGTGCAACATTTACACCATCGGTTCTATTCTCGAACATTTTATATGGGGTAGTTGAGCTCATTGCTCCAAATAAGGTTGTAGGCGCACCCTGTCCACCTGTCATTGCATAAATACTATTGTTAAAAATGAGAATAACACAATCAAGATTCCTTCGGCATACATGCATGAAATGATTACCTCCTATCCCTAGACAATCACCATCTCCAGAAAAAATAATAGGCTTCATATTCGGGTTCGCCATCTTCATACCAGTTGCTAATGCTGGAGCTCGACCATGTAATGTTAAGATTCTCTGAGTAGCATGGTGTAAAGTTAAAAGTATTTGACCATAACATCCAATTCCAATAACTACTGGATACAATTTTGGATCTAATTTTTCATCCTCAAAAACTCGGTTGAAGAGCTGACCTATTATTCCATAACCACATCCCGCACAGAAAAGAGAGAAATAACCTCCAAGATATTTTCCAGGCATAGAAATTGAAAGATAAGGATGTTCTGGCTGTTCACTCGGATACCTTGACATTATTTTGCCACCTCCCTTATAGCTTTTAATATGTCATCTGGATGATGAAATTCGCAGATTTTAGGAACTTTAATAATTGGCGTTTCTAATTTCGTGACTCGCTCAACTTGTTCTGCAATAATACCAGTATAATTCAATTCAGGCACAATAATAGCTTTAGCATCTTTTACTACTTCTTTTACCTTCTCATCAGGAAAGGGCCATACAGTTATAAGTCTAAATATTCCAACTTTGATTCCTTCTCTCCGTGCTATATCAACAGCACGATAGCTAGTTCTCACTGGTAACCCATAAGCAATGATCACTATTTCAGCATCATCTAGTTGATATTCTTCAGCAAGAGAAATCTTATCTATATTTGTTGTTAATTTATCAATCAACATTTTTGTGAAGGGAAGTGCTTCTCTCTGGGAAGACATGCCATTAGAATTATGTGCTTGATGTAGAAACATTAGTGGTACATAATCAGTACCCATTATTGGTGGTTTTGGAATTATATAATTACCAGTTTTACGATCAAGAAAAGAATATTTATTAGTAAAATCGGAAGGCAATTCACGAGGAATAACTTTCTTTATAATTTCCTCTTTTGATGGTATATATAATGGTTCATGAAGATGTCCTAGATATGCATCAGAAACAATAAAGACAGGACAGCGATATGTTTCAGCAAAATTAAAGGCTGTAATTGTAAGGTCAAAAAGTTCTTGACAATTCATTGGAGCTAATGCTATAACACCAAATTCACCATTGCCTGCAAAACGCATCAAGCCTAAATCGTTATGATGAGGTTCAGTAACAAATCCCGTACCAGGACCGTTTCTTTGAACATCACAGAACACAAATGGTATTTCTAAACAAGCTGCCATACTAATAGTTTCGACCATTAGAGAAAATCCTGGTCCTGATGTTGCAGTCATAGATTTAGCTCCTACAAGAGAAGCGCCCATTACAGCATTAATTGATGCTAATTCATCTTCCATCTGCATACATACTCCTCCAACTTCAGGCATTCTTATAGCTAGATGTTCAATTACTTCTGTACTTGGAGTGATTGGATAACCTCCAAAGAAATTTAAACCTGCAGATAGTGCTCCCTCTGACATGGCTACGTTACCCATTAGAACATGTTTTCCCTCTGGTAAGTACCTCTTATTATCAATTTTTTCTATTTTGATCACCTCATTAAGTTTTAGCTTTTTCATTAGAAGTCTTTTCTTCATCTAATACATAAATACACCAATCTGGACAGGCGAGTTCACACCTACGACAACCTGTACAGTATTTTGCTTTGCCCTCTTTAACTTTAGGTACATAAGCAATTCTATAATTCAATTCATCACTAAGTTCCAAGATTCCTGTGGGACATACAGCGATACACGCCCTACAACCACCACACCGACCCTTGTTTAAAAAGAGTGAGAATCCTTTTTCATTTTTCTCAATTAACTTTGGAATTTTTCATCAACTTTCAGAATATTTAATTATTGTAGGAAAATATTGTAATAATTATAAATTTAAATCAAATTTATATTAAGCTTATCTTATACTTTGCAAATATAATAAAAACGAAAGAATAGCTTAATAAGAAAATATATATCAAATAGAAGGTATCCATTCATTATGTCCCAAAAATCAATGGAACCTTTTGGTTTAGCACTTAAAGAATTTCATAAAGGAAATAAACAAGCTAAAGTAATTTTCCATAGAGACGATGGGCTGAGTGAGGATCTTTATATCTTCCCTTATTTTCGCATTGAAAAAGACTTTTCTTTAATAGAAAAGCAAGCAATTGCATTATGTCATGGAAGAATTTTAGATATCGGGGCAGGTGTAGGACCTCATAGCCTTGAACTTCAAAAAAAAGGATTAGAGGTATATGCAATTGATATTTCTATCGACGCATGTGAGATTATGAAAAAAAGAGGTGTAATAAATGTAAAATGTTCAACAGTTTATGATTTAAAAGAAATTACATTTGATATTATCCTTCTTATGGGTAGATCAATAGGATTTGTGGAAGATTTACCAGGACTCAAAAAATTCTTGAATTATTGTAAAGATCTTTTAAATCCTGGAGGATTTATACTATTAGATTCTTTGGATGTTCGACTAACTACAAATCAAATACATTTAGCTTATCAAAGTGAAAATTTGAAATCAGGACGTTATTTTGGAGAAATAAGACTTCAAATAGAATATAAGGGGCAATTAGGAGAGAAATTTCAAATTTTACATATTGATCCCCACACTTTAACAAATACTAGTAAGGAACTGGGTTGGTCTTGCGAAATTTTACATAAAGAAAATAATGGCGATTTTTTAGCCAAAATTTTCCGATAATATCTTATTTTCCTAATTCTTCAATAAGTTGGTTTTCTAAACCTCCAGCTTTAAGAAAATTTAAAAGAATTGGGTGAATTTTAGTTCCCTTGAACTTGTTACCGCTAGTTAAATTTGTTACTTCCGCATTTGGGATATCAACTTCCATTTCCTCTCCAGTTTTGAAGTGTTTGGAGATATCATCGATTTCCAATATAGGGAGAGCAAGAGCAAAAGAGGATCGATAAAAAATACGGGCAAATGATTCTGCAATTATAGCAACAATTCCTTTTTGTTGGAGAATTGTTGGTGCTGTTTCTCGACTTGACCCACATCCAAAATATCTTCCCGCTACTATGATATCACCATCCTTTACTTTACTTGCGAAATCTTTATTTATAGTTTCACATGTATGTTTTGCCATTTCTTTCGGATCGTTTATATATTGACTCGGTGAGATAGCATCAGTATCCACATTATCCGGAAAAACCCATACATTACCTTTTAAAACATCTTTATACTCTCTATCTTTTCGTGAAATTTTCAATCACCTTTTAAAAATCTCTCGGATCAGCTATTTCCCCTTTTAATGCAGAAGCAGCTACAGTTGCTGGTGATCCTAAATAAACTTTTGAATTAATGCTTCCCATTCGACCTTGAAAATTCCTATTTGAGCTAGAAATACATACTTCACCAGGACCAAGAATACCTCCTTGACCACCAAAACAAGCACCACAACTAGGATTAGTAATAATGGCACCTGCATTTATTAAGATTTCAGCAATACCAGATTTTGCAGCCTCTAACCAGATCATTTTTGACGCTGGTGTTACAATCATTCGAACGTCTCTATGAATTTCTTTTCCTTCCAAAATCTTTGCGGCAACCTCTAAATCTTCATATCTTCCATTTGTACAAGATCCTAGAAATGCTTGATTAATTTTTGTGCCTATTACCTCAGAAACAGATTTTACATTATCAATTGTGTTTGGACAAGAAACTTGGGGTTCTAAATCGTTAACTTCCATTTCATAAAATTTTTCATATGTGGCGTCATAATCAGGTTTTACTAACTCGAAGGATTTATTGGTTCTTTCTTTAACCCAATTTATTACCTTTTGATCAGGAACCCCAAATGAAAATTTTGCCCCCAATTCTAACGCAAAATTAGACATTGTCATACGAGAGGCAATACTTAAGCTTTCCATTGTTTTCCCTGTAAATTCTATTGACTTGTAATTAGCAACTTCAGCTGAATAATCTCCTGCAATTTTAATAATAATGTCTTTACTCATCACGTTATGAGGAAGCTTGCCAGTAATATTGAATTTTATTGTATGGGGCACCCTAAACCATAATTCTCCTTTTACATATGCATAAAAAAGATCAGTATTTCCAACACCACAACTTGCCGCATTGAATGCACCGTATGTTGTAGTATGGCTATCTCCTCCCACTATTAACATTCCAGGTTTAATATGACCCTTTTCAGGAAGAACCTGATGACAAATGCCTTCTTTGATATCATAAAAATTCGTGATTCCTTGCTTCTTGACAAAATTTCGAATCATGTTATGAATCGCAGCCCATCTTTCGGTTGGGGCAGGATTGTAGTGGTCAAATATTACAACAATTTTATTCGGATCAAACACTTTTCTTTTTTTAGGATTTCTAATTTTATTAAAATCTGAAGATACTTTTGCAGTCCCAAAATGACTCATAATTAGATCGATTTTTGCATTTATAATATCACCTGATTTGATCTCATTTCCTGAAAGATTATGTGCTAATAAAATCTTTTCTGCAATTGTTTTTCCTGTCATTTAAGAATGTCCAATTGAAATTGTATAAATATAATTTATTTTATATATGTTGAAGCAATTTTATTTAACTGATTCTGGAGTGACTCATTTATGGGTTTAACAGAAGGGTTATTAAGTAATTTACTTGCTTCATCTTTTGCCCTTTTCCTCGCGGATTTAGAACCTTGTTCTCTCCATGAATGCCGAGTCATTCTATCTATTATTGGACTCGGAAGAAACAATTCTTTTCTGAAATATTTCAATGTAGAGGGGTGAGAAAGTAATTCTTCTTTATCTTCATAATCTTTTAAAATTTCTGAGGCAAATGGAGTTCCATAATCCTCAATTCCTTCAATAAACCTTTTTACCATTCCAACAATTTCATTATCAATAATAAGTTTTTCAATACTTTGAGTAGATTCAAAATCTAACATCCCCGGACCTGAAATCATGTTAATCCCTCCAAGAGCTCCAAGTAACGCGCCCATTCCTGCTTCAAAACCTGCTTGACTATCGGGCATCTTAGAGTCACTTAGCGACATATAAGCATGTGTTGGTATCTTTAGGAATTTTCCCATTTCAATATCTCCAAGATTAATCATCATTGTTTCAATAGCACCCATCGGAGTTGTCCCATGTTTCATATCAAATACAGCAGGAGAACCGCCCCAAATTAATGGAGCTCCTTGCCTTGCTAACTGAACAATTACTACTCCTGCTAGGCATTCAGCACAATGTTGAGTAATTGAACCTATCAAAGTAATTGGAGCACTCGCTCCCGCTAATGGCATTGAAACAAATTCAGAAGGTATCATGCTTTTAGCAGCATCAATTAATGATTGTGTAGTTAGATCTGACCATTTCAATGGCGGACTGGGACATGCATCAAAAATAGCTAATGGTTTTCGAGCTAGATCATCTTCAGAGGTTCTACAAGCTAATAAGATTTCTCTCATTATAGAAAAACTCTCTTTTCTAAACGTCCCAGTTACTATTGGTTTATAACAATTAGATAATGCCAAATATAATCGATGCCAATCTTGAGCATCTTTTGGAACATCTTGATAGATCAATGCTGTACTTTGAGCTTCAATATATTTAAGTTGTTCAACAACCTTAGAAAATCGAATAAAGTCTTTAGATTGACCCTCCCTTATTTCTCTAGTATTTTCATCAAGTATAAAGATGGCAGCTGATCCTGGATCAAAATGTACTTGATCATCTTTTAGTGTAATATGTTCCTCTCCTTCCCGATCGAATAATGTAATTTGATGAGGGACTGAATTTAGGCATTCATCAATCAAATCTGAGGGAATAAAATATCGTTCCTCTTCATGGTTTATACCCAGTTGGTCAAAAATTTCGGTTGCTTGTCGGTTTTCAATAAAAACTCCTTGTGTTTCTAAAATTGATTTTGCTTCACTTAAGATCAATTTCTTGTGATCGTCATCTAATATGCGAATTTTTGGTCTAATTATTGGCATTTCCTTACTTTCTTTTTATTTTTTAAATTTTATCAATAATTTTACGAATTCCATTAATTGTCTTAGGAGTTGTGCCACAACAACCACCAACAATTTTTACACCTAAATTTATCATATCTTGAATATCTCGAACAAATTCTTCAATCGGTTGATCATAATATGTCTTTGTTCCTTCTATTCTTGGTTGTCCCGCATTAGGTTTTACAGAGATTGGTAGTTCCGTCATATTAACTGCTTGTTTTGCTAAATCTAACATATCACCCGAACCAAGTGTGCAATTTGCTCCAATTACGTCTACTTTTTCATTTTCTAATGCATTAATACATTTTTCTAAAGGATCTCCCATAATTGTGAAGAATCCTCTTTTTGTTTTTTTATATGTAATTGAAGCAATAATAGGTTTATCTGAAATCTCTTTTACAGCTCGAACAGCACTTAGCATCTCTTCCAAATCTGAAATAGTTTCGATGTGAAATAAAGCTACTCCTTTTTCCAATAACCTTGTCTGCGTAGCAAAACTAGAATGCCATTCTTCACTTGTTGCCTTTCCTACTGGTGGACGAAATTCACCAGTTGGACCAATATCACCAACGACTAATCGTCCTGGAGGACATGCTTTTTGAATATTATCTAATGCCTTGTCTATAATATTAGTAATTTTATCTTCAAGACTATGGTTTTTCAAATTTAAGGGAGTCGAGCCAAATGTGTTTGATTGGCACATATCGGATCCAGCTTCATAATACGATTTATGAATTTCTACAATAATATCTGGTTTTTCTATATTTAATAAATCTGGAAGCTTCCCTGTTTCTAATCCTCTTTTAATCAGTTCAGTTCCCATCCCCCCATCAAAAAGAACTATCTTTGATTCATCTTTTAACCAATCGTGAAATAACATATCTCTCTTTATCTCTCCATATTATATTTTTATTTATTAAGTAAAGATTTAACTAATTTTACAGCATCTATAGCATTTTCTGCAAATCCATCAGCGTTACATTCATTTACCCAAGAAGTTGTTACTGGAGCACCTCCTAAAATTACTTTGAACCTCTCGAGTAAATTGCGTTCTTTTAATATTTCAATAATCTTTTTCTGACCAAACATAGTAGTTGTTAAAAGTGCAGAAACTCCAATAACATCTGCTTTTTTTTCGATTGCGAAATCAACGATTTTTTCTGCAGGAACATCAGCACCTAAGTCAAAAACTTTAAAACCGTAAGCTCTCAGCATTGTACCGACAATTGTTTTTCCAATAGAATGAATATCGCCCTCAATTGTTGCAATTACAACTGTACCTTGTGAAATTTCTTCAGTTCCTTTCTCTAGATGAGGAATAAGTAAATCTAAACAATTTTGCATAATTTGTGCTCCTCTCATTAATTCAGGGAGGAAAAATTCACCTTCTTCCCATAATTCACCTACTTTTCGAATACCTGCTGAGTAACCTTTTTCTATAACATCCATTAAATTCATATTATCATTTATTGCTTTATTTGCCAACTCTAATGCTGTTTCTTCATCTAAATTAACAATGGAATCTAATATATCGCTAAAAATCTTTTCTTGAGACAATAGTATTACTCCAGAAATGTAGTTAAATCATAATAAATATAAATTAATTTCATCTTAGAAATAAGAAAAAGCTTATTGTTAAATAGAAAAAAATATTTGTAAACCTTCCTTTTAGTTTTTAATAATAGATACTGAAAATAGATGTGATTTGATGTCAAAGAAATTTTCAAAAGAACCACTCAGAGGAATGAGAGATTATTATCCCGCGGAATTGAGAGAATACAATTGGATTATTGATACACTACGAGATGTAGCAGAGAGGTATGGTTATGAAGAATATGAAACTCCACAAATAGAACCGATTGAAATTTTTGCTGCAAAATCATCTAAAGAACTAGTAAATGAACAATCATTTATCGTAGAAAAGAAGAAAGGTGAGAAACTAATATTAATTCCAGAACTTACACCCTCTTTAGCTCGAATGGTGGCAAAAAAAAGCCAAGAACTTAAAAAGCCTATTAGGTGGTTCTGTATTCCAACTTGTTTCAGATATGAAAGACCTCAAAGAGGACGTCTTAGGGAATTTAAACAACCGAATTTTGACATTCTAGGAGAGGAGAGTCTTTATGGTGACCTTGAAATCTTTAATATAATTGTGGACATCTTCACTGAATTTGGAGCCTCCGCAGAACAATTCCAAATTTATTATAATAGTCGACGTTTCATGGATTTAGTTCTTAGTGTAATAATTAAGCTAAATAAAGAAGAGATACCTCTAGTTTACAA
>JAHQWY010000324.1 GCA_029856445.1 Promethearchaeia archaeon | reverse complement strand
CTTCAGAAGAGTATAAAAAGGTAATAACACCATTAGACAAATTTACAAAAATATTCCCATTTGCATTTGAAGGTGATATGGCTCAAGAAAAGAGAGTAAAAGGTGCTGAACTTTTGAGATCAGCAAAAAATCCATTTACTAATGCTCTGAATTTCTTAAAAAAAGCCAATAATAACTGGGAGTAATTTTTAGTTTTAACTTCAATTTTTTTTTTCATTCATTCTTTAAAAGCGATTCAATCTCTACTAGAAGATCTTCAGGCATTTTATTTAATACTGCTTGCGCAGATTTAGGATTTCCTCCTCCTTTCCCGTTATAATTTTGAATTAATTTTTGTATCAGTTTATTTGCGTTTAATTCTTCACATAAAGAGAGTATTCTTATTTTATTATTTCCCATATTCACAATTATAAGAGAACTTGGAGGAAACATATCTAAACTCTTATTAAGGATTTTAATATCAATATCAAACTCAACATAGAAAAGAGAAAGCTCATTAATAACGTTTGCGGGAGATTTTGAAATCACTTCCAATAATTTGAGAGATAGATCCTTCTGTAGGGATTGAGCATTTTCAAGGAGTTTCAACCGCTTCTTAACAATCTCTCGTATTTTTAAAATAGGTATATTTAGATTATTAGCTAAATTAATCAAATTGACATTGATATTAGAAAAATTTAATGTTGCTTTATTTCCTACATAATATTTAATCTCATTACCTTTTTTGAAATCATATATGAATAAATTACCTATTTCCCTCGTATTTTGAACATGAGTTCCTCCACAGCAGACTAGATCTAGATTTTCAATCTCCATTAAGCGAACTTCAGGCTCATTCGGGATTTGACTTCTTATCTTGTCAGCTATTTCTTGAGCTTTGTCTCTTGGAACAATTTTTGCATTTATTTTGTAGTTTTTCGATGTGCAAATACTATTTACTTCATATAGTATCTCTTTTAATTCATTATAATCTAATTTTTGAGAAGTTTGAAGGAAGACCTCTTCATAATTAAGAACTGCTCGCTCTGTATCAATATCATAGGAATTCTTTAAAACTGCTGAAAAAATGTGCTGAGATGAATGAGCTTTCATTAAACCATATCGATATTGCCAATCAATCTCTCCCTCCACTTTATCATCAACCTTGATTTTATCCTTTAAATCTGGGGGAATATGATGGATAATATCATCTCCATCCTTACTTACTTGTTCAATCCTAAATTTATAATCTCCAATTTTGATATATCCTCTGTCGCTTAATTGATTCCCACTTTCTGGATAGAATAAAGTATTATCAAGGATAAAACCAAACTCATTAAGTGATATCACTTTTGCTGTGAATTTAGTTTCGTACGGATCTTCCCAAAATAATTTTTTAGTCATATTCGTTCTACTCTTGAAAAGTTTATTATGAGATTAAATCAATTAATATTCAAACATATTTCAAAATATAATATACTTATTGTTGGTTGATCTTATATGATTGAATTTTTAAGAACTCCAGAAGAAAGGTTTAAAAACATTCCTAACTTTCCCTATGAACCACACTACGTTGAAGATTTTAAGGGATATGAAGATTTAAGAATGTGCTATTATGATGAGGGACCAAAAGATTCTGACGAGATATTTTTATGCCTTCATGGGGAACCCACATGGAGTTTTTTATATCGTAAAATGATCCCCATATTCTTAGAACACGGGTATCGTATTGTTGCTCCAGATTTTTTTGGATTTGGCAGATCAGATAAACCAGTGAAAGACGAGATTTACACTTTTGATTTTCACAGAAATTCCCTTAAAGAGTTCATAAGATTACTTGATTTGAATAATATAACACTTGTAGGTCAAGATTGGGGGGGAATTTTTGGACTTACCCTACCAATGGAATTTCCAAATAGATTCAAGCGTTTATTATTAATGAATACAATATTAGCAACTGGTGATTTTGAAATTTCCAACGGATTTAAAGCCTTTCGAGAATTTATGAGTAGAACTCCAGATGTTGAAGCGGGGCGTTTAATTAAAGGGATAACACGACACTTGACTCCTGAGGAGGTAGCTGCATATGATGCTCCTTTTATTAATGCCAAATATAAAGCGGGAATAAGAAGATTTCCACAATTGGTTCCAACGAGTTTAGATGCCCCCGGAGCTGAAATTTCAAGAAGCGCTCGAGAGTGGTATAAAAATGAATGGACTGGGGAATCATTTATAGCCATTGGTATGGCAGATCCCGTACTTGGACCGCCCATGATGCAAATATTAAGAGGAATGATTCCAAGATGCCCTGAACCACTAGAAATTCAAGAAGCTTCTCATTTTGTGCAAGAATGGGGAGATATTGTTGCGAAAAAGGCATTAGAGGTCTTTAAATTATAAAATTAAGGATTTTTCTTTACTTTATTGTACCAAATAGATTAAAACCATCGACTTTTTCTACTTTAGCATTTATAAATTTACCGTATTTACCATTATAATTATCAATAAATACATTTTTATAAGCAAAATTTCTCCCAAAAGCTTGGTATTTTTCAGTTCCTTTATGCAGTAATAGAACTTCACCCTCCCAATCTTTCCAACTATCATTTATATGCTCTAAGCTATCCCGAAAAACTCTCGATAGTCTAATAGACCTCTCTTTTATTAATTTACTGTCTAATTGCTTCATCTTTTTGGCTTTTGTACCAGGTCTAGGAGTAAATTTTGAAATATTTAAAATTTCAGGCTTTAACCACTTAATAAAATCTATGGTGCTTATGAAATCATTTTCCGTTTCACCAGGAAATCCGCAAATAATATCTGTGGAAATTGTAAGGTGAGGAAATTCATTTCGTAGAAGCTCTATATTATCTAGTATATCAGAAATTTGATATTTTCTTTGCATCTCTCTAAGAATCTTATTACTCCCAGATTGGATAGGAATATGAAGGAATTGATACACTTTAGGTTGTTTAAAAATAGAGAGAAGCTGCTCTGTATTATCAATTAAAAAACTCGGATTAATCATTCCAATTCGTAAAAAAAATTTGAAATCTAAAGTAGTAATTTCTTCTATTAAACCTGATAATTTAGCCTCATCATATTGATAAATACTACAATCTTGAGATGTTAAATAAATTTGTTTAATTTCTTGTTCTAATTGATGCTTGATATTTTGTACGATGCTTCTTGGATTATAGCAATTTAGTTTTCCTCTTGCGTGTTTTACACAGCAATAAGTACAGGATCCGAGACAACCTTCCGATATTGGAACAATGCCCGTAATTTTTCCAATTGGATGATTAATTAAAATTTCTGATTTATCAATTGATTTTTCTGATTTAAATATTCTATTTTTGTTCCCAAGTTTAATGTTATCAAATATTTCTGGAAGTTCTTTGAAGTTATCTAAATCTATAATAGCTGAAAATGATGGAATAATCTTTTTAACGACATTGATATAATCTGGAGTAATGTGGGGTAAACACCCAGCTATAATGATATGTGTATTAGGGTTATTACGATATAATTCATGTAGTTTTTTTAATCGTTCCTTTATCTTGTTTTCAGTCTGTTCTTTAACCGCACAAGTATTAATAATTAGAAATTGAGCATCTTCTTGTTTTACTTGAATATACCCTGAATTTGTTAAAATTGTTGAAATAATATAAGAATCTGCTTTATTTGAAGCACATCCATAAGTTTCAATATGAAATGAATTCTCACGCAACTTTAAATCATATAAAAAGAATATAATAATTTATTAAAAGAACTTGATTATTAGGTATTAAAAACGTTTTTTAATTAAAATAATCTTTGATTAAAAAACACATAGTAAATATAGAGAGTGGGGTAGAAATGTCAACGAAAATAGAATATAAATATTGTAAAGTGTGCAAACGTGAAGTAGAAGAACCTAGCAGAAAACCCTTAACTACTATGCAAAAAATTTTGTGGGTGATTGCTTGTGTAGGAACCTTAGGTATTGCTTACATTGGATATGTACTATACTACTCAAATAAACCGAAAAATTATTGTCCTGATTGCCATACTAAAATAGTGAAATCAGATCAACCATTTGAAAAACCAAAAAAGAAACCTGAAAAAATGACACCAAAAGAGAGAATACTTGATAAAGCAGGAATAGGGGAGGAAGAAGAACCTGTTAAAGCACCTACTCGAAAGAAACCAACAGAG
>JAHQWY010000323.1 GCA_029856445.1 Promethearchaeia archaeon | reverse complement strand
TAGCTGGAAAAATAGAATTGATACTGGAAGGTAATAAAGAAGTTTCACCAGAGATTCCTGAAATAATAAAAGCGCTAGCTAAAACAAGGGAGGGAGAACTCCCAAGGATGGCAGGGGAATATTCACATAAACTAATTTTAACAGGAGATTATCAAGTGGGGAAAACGTCGCTTATCAGAAGGTTTGTTGACAACTCATTTAAAGAAGATTATATCTCAACGCTAGGTGTTCAAGTATCTAAGAAAACAGTTGATTTAACAGACAAAATAAAGATGAACTTCATTATTTGGGATATAGGAGGTCAAAGTTTCCAGATAGCTCCTTATAGAACGAAATTTTATAATGGTACTAATGCTGCATTCATTGTGATAGATAGATCTCGTCTAAATCAGCTAAATAGTGTTGAAAAGTGGTATAATGATATTAAAGATTCAATAAAAGTAAACATTCCAATAGTTATTGTAGCAAATAAATCAGATTTAACTGATCAGTTAGTAATTAGTGAAGAGGATATTAAAGAAGTTGCTAAACAATTTGGTTTTCATTATATCCTTACGTCTGCTAAGACGGGTCTGCAAGTTAATGATGCATTTTTATATATCGCTTACAGAGTAATTGAAACCCTTTAATTTTATAGATAAAAACTTTATTTTGAATCTTCATTCTTTTAAATTATTGATTAATAAATTAAAATATATTCATGATTTTAAAATTAATAAAAGGAGGTTAAAAAGAGATAGTAATTAAGGTAGATTGGCACGATGTGCTCACAACTTGAAACGCTGCTGGATATGTTATGGGTTTTTCAATTAAAGAGCTAATGTACAAAGGAAAATATCTTATATATCTTAGTGAACAAGAATTAACCGGTCCTTGGTTTAGCTTTAAATTAGAAGGAAAAAATATTGGCTCAATTCCAGTTATTCTAAGAAATATAGAACCTACACCGATTTATAATATGATAAATACGAGAAAAGGTAAAGCAATAAGTAGAATTACATTAGATTTTAATATAACAGAGTATCTTAAGAAACTTGTTCAAGAAAATAAGTTACAATCGATTCCGTTACAGAAGAAGGAGTTTATTCGGGTGTATAAAGACATTTTTAATCCTCCACTTGTTCCCTATATATCAACGTTTTTCACAATTAAAAATATATCAGACTATGCAATGAAAGATTTTTCAATGTACTTCGTCTTTGATTTTGATATAAATGGACTTGAAGGATATGATAATGATCTTTCGGGTTATGACGAGGAAAATGACATTATCTATCAATATGATAATACTGGTTTATACGGAGGATTCTCACCTATTTCTAAATCAACATATTATGAAACATGTTCAACAAAGGATTTCACAATAAATCAAAATAAGATTAATCTTTCTAATACATTACATAAAGGTGAGGGAGAAATATTATCCGCACTGCAAATTGAGTTTAAAACGCTGGAACCTGATCAATCTTTTCAAACCGCACTTGTACTTTCCGGAGGATTTAGTAAAGAAGAATTGATCCAAAATATTCAAGAAGGGAAAAAGAATGCTATGAAACACTTACATCAGGTAAATAGATCTATAAAATCAGAGCAACGAAATCTTCAAGAGAAAGGATTTATTAAAATTAACCTCCAGCAGGCAGAAGATTGTTAGTAATAAAAATCCATGATAATGATTCAAATAAAAAATCCTTTATGGAAAGTTATTTGATGAAAACCTTGCCCAGGTATGGATTTTTAAAATAAAAATAAAAAAAAAGATTTAGAATTCTATTTGTTTTTCTTTGATTTTAGGTCATAATATGCATCTTCAAGAATTTCGAGATATTCTATTAATGCTTTATCAGGAACGGATTTTTGTTCATAAGCTTTTTTAATAACCTGCAAAATGTATTTTGGAAAAAGAAGATCGAGGTAAAAGTCAGAAAGTAGAGCATAATACTCGTTATTATTCTCATCTCGGAAAATTTTAATCATTTTATTGTCCCATAGCAATTTCAATGCACCATAAATGTCTTTCACACCTTTCATCCGTAATTTATCAAGATCTTGCCTTGTGGCAAAGTTCGTTCTTAGAAGTCTTAAAATTTGATAAACCTCAGGATTGGTGAAAATGTTTACAATAGCTATATTATCTTCAATAGTAGGTTTGTAGTTTTTAAAAAATCCCTTAACATCCGTTAAATATTCTTTAACAAACTGAAGTGGTAAACCGCGATTAGATGGATCTTCGAATAATTGTACAGGAGGTACTCTAAGCATAAAGAAATCGTTAATTAAGAAAATCAGTTCAGATGGTAAACCTTTTACTGAAACTTGTTTTATTATTTCTTTTTTTAACATTTCTGAGAGAGTAGATTCTAAATCGACGAATTCTTCAGCAAATTTGTCTCTAAGCCATACTGTTAATTCTGATTTAGTTATCAAACCTATTTCCCTCAAATTTTCGATGACCATTTGTTTAATTTCATCCTGATAATAAAATGTAAGAATTTCCTCATCGCTTAGAGATGGATATAATGATAAACGCTGGAAGATAGAGGGTAAAAGTTGGATATATGCATCATCCTCGAGGTTTTCTAATAGAGTTCTTAAAACATTTGCCATACCACTTTCATAAAGATCAGGATCGTCATCTAAATTTAAAATAAGGAGAATATAATAACCATGCTCAGGTCCAGAATAATAAGATATGATGTTTGTTGAGCCTGCAGTGAGTGTTATAACTCCTTTTTCACCACTATATTCATGTGTACTGTATATTTGCATAAGTGTTTTTTCAGAAATTAAAGTCTCTTGTGGATATTTACCCATGATTTCTGTTCCAATTCTTTCATCCCATTTCATGAATATTAATCCAATCGGTTTTATATCATGGGTTTTTACTACATCGCTTAATCTCTTTTCTTTCGAAACTTTTTCAATTTTACCTTCTAGTTCTAATATTTCACCTAAAGATAATCCAAGTTTTTCCCATCTATGATTTACTCTTTCTGCAATAAAAACTTCCTTATTCCGGTATAAAACAGATTCAGATATAGATTTGTTCCCCTTTATTGCCTTTTTTATTTCCCTTACCTTCTTCACGAATGATGGGATTTTCGCATTTTGATAAACCTTATATCCTACAATGCTGCCTACTAAGATTAAAACCGCAGAACTTATTAATAAGAAATAAAAAGTTGGAATTCCGGGGAAAATTTCCTCCATTTTAACAACTATTATAAGGGTGAATTCTTCAGAAATGTAATCTTCTCTTGTAATGTTTATTTTTCCTGTAATAGTTTTTGAAGTGAAAAAAGTATTAATGTCTTTGGTAGAAAATTCATATATATAATTTCCGTTCCCACTATGATTAAATGTATACTTATTACCCCCAATTATCAACTCAACTGTCGCATTATTTATCCATATATCTCCTTGTGTAGGATCTGTCAAAATTAGTTCTATGGGAACCTTTTTCCCCTTAACAACACTTGATTTAAAATCCTTAAAGTTTTCGCTTAGAGAATAATTAATTATCCTTTTATTAATAGTAAGAAGGATCATCCCATTCTTTCGATCATAGTTATCTTTATCAACTGTAAGAACTAATAGATATTCCCCAACAGATCTATTTTGAGTATTAAAATCCAAAATGTATGAACTTTCTACAGTAGAGATAAGATTTCCCTGTCCTGTGTCGATTACGTTTCCCTCTTGATCATAGCTTTCCCAAATATAGAATTGTGAACTTAAATCAGTAATTTCCGTGTCCAATAACTCGTCAATATAGAGAAAAGTAAAATTCACTGAATCTTTCACATAAATCGATTCTATTTTTCTGAAAAATTCGGAAGAGCCATTTAGCAATGTAGGACGATTTAAAACCGTTAATTTGAGATCTTTTGTTCCGAGTTGATAGTGATCTTTATGTATCGTGAATCTTACATTATAATCATCAGCATCAAGTGGAGAAGTTTCGATTGTTTTCAAATAATATCCTAGGTTTGAATCATATTGAACTGAACCAGATACAGAAGGCGCTTCCAAAATAGTGTAAGACAATGAACCAACGACTTCATAAGATATTTTTCGTAAATATTTGACTGAAAGCTCCAAACTAAAATTTACTGGGGAAAATGTGTTTATAACTGCTTGATATAATTGATTTTTATTTAAACTAGCTAATGAAAT
>JAHQWY010000322.1 GCA_029856445.1 Promethearchaeia archaeon | reverse complement strand
CTGGTCCTGTTATAGTATAATTCCAAACCACTTCATATTCAGGTGTCATTTCAATAATATAATTTACTAATGGTACTGTAGGATTTACGTAAATACTGTCGCAAATGCTGAAGAGATAATTTCCATTCGGTAATCGCTCCGCGTCCCATGTTATTTTACCTTCTGGTGAATAAGACCATAAAACTTCTCCCTCTGGACTAACTTCTATTAAACCAGGTGAGATCAAAGTATTACCAGGGAAAGGCGCTGCGGGATCGTATTCCGAGCTTAAGTCAATAGTAAATTGAATATAATCGCTTGCATGCTGAATTATAGCTCTACTTGTTGGATACGCACCTTCTTCCATATATACATCTTCAGCCCATGCATAAAGTGTATAAGTATGCTTATTTTTCAGCAGCATTTGAGTAGGACCATAATAAGTTATATTTTCAGCACTAAGCCATTTCCCATCAGTCTCATCATAAAGCCGGTACCACATATCATCATACCATGGATCATCATTCTGTAAAGAAATCGTGATTTCTAGAGATGAGACATATGTGGTATTTGCTGGATTAACAAAATCAATTGTTGGTAAAACTGTATCTAAACGGTCTGCATCATAATTAGCATTTGACGTATCAAAATACCATACAACTTCTTTAGTTGCGATATCAATTTCCCAAATTCTATTATTTCCTCCCATACGTGCAGAATCAGAGATTAACATATGTCCATTTGGCAAGAGATCAGCATCACGAGGCCATGATAAAGCGTTATCTCCAGTTGGATTATATTCCCATATTATTTCTTTAGTCGTCATATTAACTTCAATTATACGCTGATTTTCCGAATCTGATATGATGATTGTTCCTTGAGGTGTATATTGTGGATTATGAATATGATTACATAAAGTATAGTTACCATACTCCCCATATTCCCAAAGAATATCTCCCGTTTCTGTTGTATTTACAATTATTACCTTGTCGAAATTACGTAAGCTGATCATTGTCGATCCATCTGGTAAGCGATCAGCATCATTCAAGTGGGTCCAATCCCATCCACCTTCAAGTAAAGGATCACCTTCAGCAGAAAAACCATATGTATAATGATCTGTAGCGTTCCACCCCCATTTAATGGTTCCATTTCTGTAGCATTCCACTACACGATTATTAGAGGTATCAGCTATTAAAAATGTTTCATCTCCATTCTCATCGAAACCTAAATAATCTACATCATGTGTCCAATTTAGTGGATGACCACCAACAATTGTAAGATTCCAAATTATTTCATTAGTAGTGATATTAATCTCCCATATTTCTGCATCTGCAGATTGCGTACCACCATAATCTATTGCTAAAATATTCCCATTCGGAAGCATTTCTATATCTCCAGCACTAATAGTAGTATTCCAGGTCCAAACGGGATTTCCATTGCCATCGATAATTTTAAGTGTTGAATCATCTGATATTAAAGTGTGATCTCGAAATTCGTAAATTGTTGTACTATTAACTGTATATATTGGACTGGTACTTTGTTCATTATTGCTACTATTAATACGAAATATAATTTTGTTATCTGTTTCAGAATATATATCAAAAAATACAGGATTTACCGTAATAATTTCTTTATATGTTGATCCATTAACTCCCGAAACATCTAATTTCGGTGTAGGATCCCAATCTTTAAATAATATCGATGCTCCACCCTCAACAATCAAACCTACTTTCGCAGCGGCTCGAGGAATTGCATAATAGGAAGATTGACCTGTCAAAGCACCAAGCCAAGATGTGAATATATATGAACCGATCGTAAAATAAGTTGCATAAGTATCACCATCAATGGAATACTGAGCTGTCCATTCATCCCCCTCTCTTAACAGTTTTAACCAAATCTGATTAGTTTGAGAAGGTGTTAATTCACCAATCAAAGTTGTAGCAGTAGCATTAATAAAGTAAAAAGATGCAAATACTGCTCCTGACTTATTTTCCAAAAGTACTTTAAAGGCATGGTTACTATCAAGAATGGCTATAATACCCCCAGATTTGTTTTCAGTTAAGTCAAGAGGATTAATTTTTACAATTGCTTCAAAAATTCCAGCAAAATCTTCCGTTAAACAGGTAGCATTATGCGTGGTTGCATTCCAGATATTAAAACCTATATCTGTAAAGTTGAGTCCATTTATAGATTCCTCTAAATCCGCATTTAAGGGATTAATTCTCTCCCAAAAATCTGCTATAATTCCATCATCAAATCTATCACGATAGGGGTTCATAAAAGCAACGGGCTCTCTTCCGCTTTTAGAAAAAGCATAAGAAGCAGAATAATTATTAATTCCATTGAGATTATCCTCTACCCACACTTGAACTGGAGGGTTCTTTTCATTAGTTTCAATTGGATGGAAGTCACTAAAATTTGCAGGTCCTTTTATTTCTGTGATATTAACTATATAGGTACTAGAAATTGCAGTATTATTATTCATATCACTTATTTTAAACCTAATTTTATTCTCATCTTCACTATAATGATTAAACGGTACATCATGGACAGTCATAGTTTCATCTCCAGTTGTTCCATTTATGCCTGTACATTCAATCCAAGGAGTAATTTCCCAATCATCAAAAGTAGCATTAGTATTATCCCCAGCAAACATACCCACTTGAGTCAATTGAGTTAGGGGTACTTCACCAAAACCCAGAAGATCAAAATTAATCCCGTCGAGAGAATAAAATCCTGCAAACTCATCTCCATTGCGTATTATTCGCATCCATAGCTCATCTACAAGGCCCACTGTGAATACACCTAAACGAGTGCTTTGACCGGATAAAGAAGACCATAATGCTATATTGTAAATTCCAGGTCCAAATGGTACAAGAACATATTGAAATAAGAAAAAATTATCAAGCTCATCACATAATAATAAACCTGCAATGTCCCATCCTCCTATAAAATTAACTGATAATTTTACTTGTGCCACAACATCACCTGATATTGTTTGATACATAAAAGGAGCAGTACGTTCATCACCACCCCATGTATGATTACCGTTTAAATCTGTTATGGTTATATTACCTCCACTCTCAACGAAACTCCCATTAGCCTGATTTCGAAATGACCAATGATCTGCAATTATATTATCATTAAAATTATCTCTATGTGGATTAACGAAGTCGGTTGGGTTAGATCCATTTGTTGTAAAAGCAAAATATCCAGACTCAACATTTAATCCACTTTCAGAATCATTTACTTGTATACTTACATTTGGCGTTAGTTCGTATGTTTCTAAAGGTGAAAAATTAGAAAAAGTAGGTGAAGTTGTGCCCATAATATGTAAAGAATTATTAAATAATCTATTGATAGGAACACTTGAAATTGATAAAATTACTAGTAATCCAGATAGAACTAAAATTCTGCTATATTTTATTTTTATCTTCATTAATATTATCCTTTTTTTTTTAAATTCAGAAAGATTAAATTCTCTATTAAAAATTAAACAAGAAATTTCTGTAAATTGATATAATATATTCTATTTAATTTTATAAATATTTTTCACATTCATATTGATTTTTTATAATTTTGTACAAATATTATTGCATATCTTATTATATACTTAGAAAATGACACTCTTTACATATGTGTAGGACACTGGATTTTCTAAATTCTGATTAAACTATAATAAAATTTTTGTGTTGATGAAAAAAATTTAGTATAATAATATTATTAAAGATCAAGCCATAATAAGAAAATATTGAGATATGATTAAGATACTGAGCATCAAATATTAAAAAATCTAATAGAAGTAAAAGGAAATGAGAAAATGGAGATTAAAGAGAAGATTTTATATTATAAAATAGAAATAATTGTTTTCTCAATATTTTTCGTTTATTTATTGATAGTTAGATTAATGATTCCTAATGGTAAGCTTTTAATTAATACATGGTATGACTGGGATTTCTACATTTATATGGCGAAAGATCCTCTTGTGATTTTTAGAAGTGAGGTAATAGCTCCATTCTGTTATAGACCATTAGTACCTTTAGTTGCTTGGGTAATACCCCTTAATATGGAGTTGAGTTTTGCTACAATCAACTTTATCGCACTTTACTTAACAGGAATCGTTCTATATTTCACTTTACGATTATTTTTTGATAAAAAAATATCTATCATCGGTCTTTTTTTCTTTTGTTTATTGAATCATATGCTCCCAGGAATCCCTACTTTTAAAAACCATTATTTTTTCTATGTTTACTTCCATCT
>JAHQWY010000321.1 GCA_029856445.1 Promethearchaeia archaeon | reverse complement strand
AAGATAATATATTAATAACCCATACGCCAAGTATATTACATGAAACAGTGGCAGATTATACTATTGCTTTAATTATGGCGAACTTAAGGAATTTAATTGATCTTCACAATTATGTATGGAATAACCAATGGACTGAAGCTGATAAATGGGATTTAGACAAATCTCTTTCATCAGTAATTACCAATAAGATAATTGGAATAGTTGGATTGGGTGAGATTGGAAAGGAATTAGTGAAGAAATTATATGATTGGGGGATTAAAATCCTTTATTATGATATTAAACAGATGAACACTTTTGAAGAGAAATATCCTTTAATTGAATTTAAAGGGAATATTGAAGATATATTTAGAGAATCAGATATTGTGAGCTTACATTTACCCTTAAATGAATATACAGAGAATCTAATTAGTCGTCCTTTATTAATTTTAATGAAGGTTAATGCCTTACTTGTAAATACTTCACGAGGGGGTGTTTTGGATATGGAGATTTTATTAGAAATGTTAGAAAAAAAAGAGATTAAGATTAATTTAGCTCTTGACGTTTTTCCTGTAGAACCTATTGATAACAAAACTTTACAGCGATTCAAAAAAATTAAAAAGGCTCAACCAGAAATTAGAATAATTCTAATCCCCCATAATGCATCTGCTGATGCAAATACTCGAGGAAAAATGAATATTATTTTTCTAAAAGATATAATAAAAATCATAAAATCAGCTTCAATCGAAGATTTGATTGGAGTTAATATTATTCCTGAGCATAAAAAACAATTAAAAGATAAACATTGGAGGATTTTTAATTACTGGGAAAAAAATGATTAGATCTTTCATCGCTCTCGAATTAAAAGATGAAGACACAATTGAGAATATTATCTCTTTTTCTTCTCGATTAAAGCAAAATCAGCCAAAGCTTAAACTTGTAGAGCCAAATAATTTACATATGACCGTTAAATTCTTAGGTAGTATTCCTGAAACATTAGCACCTAAGATTTATGCAATTCTAAATGATGATATAAATGAAAAAATCTTTCAGGGCAGAACTTTCAGATATCACCTCAAGGGTGTTGGTCAATTTAATAAATTTTCTGTTTTATGGATAAAACTTATTGGGGATATTTCTGTATTGCAAGAAATTAAAGATTCAGTTGAAAAGTTACTCTTTGAGAGATTAGAAATTGATTATGATAAAAGACAACAATTCAAACCACACTTAACAATTGGAAGACTTAGGAGAGAAAGAATTAATTATAAAACTTTTGATACATTTAGAAAAATAATCAATGATAACAGAAATAGGGAATTTGGGGAATTTACTATAAACCAAATAAAATTAAAAAAATCTGAATTAACTCAAAAAGGTCCAATTTACACCGATTTGGTATACTAAATGCAAAAGAGAAAGAGTATTAAAGCAATAATATGGGATCTAGATGGCACTCTTATCTATTTTAACATTGATTTTCGAAGAGCTCGTCATGAAGCCATCAAAATTTTAAAAAAATATGGCGTTCCTAATCCCTTACTTTCTGTAGAGTTTTCGATTCTGGATAATGTAGCTAAATCAAGAGAATACTTCAATATGCAAGGATATTCTGATAAAAAAATACAAAAAATTGTAAATAAAGTAGATAGTAAAATAACTAAGGTAGAACATGAAGCAGCTCATAAAGCTATAATGGTAAAAGGAATCGATCAAGTTTTAAAATATGCAAGAGCAAATAAATTAAAACAGGCAATTTTTACATTTAATACAAGAAAAAATGCTGAAATTTCTCTCAAAACAGTTAATTTAACGCATTTTTTTGAAATTATTGTGGGAAGAGATAATATCAACAATCTAAAACCTCATCCAGAGCATTTAACGTACATATGTAATGAATTACATATTAATCCTAGCGAAGTTTTAGTTATCGGAGATTCAAGTCGTGATATAGAAGCAGCAATTAATGTTGGTGCTTATTCTATTGCTCTTAACACTAAAAATCCTAATTTTTTTGGAGGAGAATTCATTAATAAGGCTGATAAGATTATTAAACTTAACGAAATCCCCTCAAAATTAATAGAAGCTATTAAGAAACTTTTATAAATAACCAAAAAAAATATAAAATAACTACTAAAACTATTATTATTTAATAACACCTGTAGGTTTAAACAAATAAAATGAAAGTACAGTACTATTTGGATATTTTAAAACCTCATCAACCGGGGCTGGATTTACTAGCTCGAACTTTAATGGATATAAATGGAGTTAAAAAAGTTAGGATTAAAGTTGATGAGTTAGATCAAAAAACTGCTTCCCTACATATAAATATTACAGGAATTAATCTCTCACTCGAAGAAATCACTGAAGTCTTGGGATCGATGAATTGTGCACTCCATAGCGTTGATGAAGTCGTTTGTGAAGCAACGGAAGAACTAGATTAAACATCAGTGCTCAAATCTGCAAGATTACAAGGTTAGATATATAATCACCGATTTTCAAAGCAGGGAGAGACCTTTTCAATTTTTTTTTAAATTGTTCAATTTACAAAAAAAATAAAAATTAATTTTACTCATTTCTATTTAAAAAAGATACGATGTATTGAATATGGAAGATCCAATTGTAATAAAAGTCCTTCAAAAACAGGGAGAAATTGATGACGAGTTAGATTTTGCCTTAATGAATTATTTAATTCAAAATAGGGGACCAGGGTATACTGCTTGTCAGCCTTCTTTAGTTGAGCTTGAAAATGGGAAAAAAGCTATTAAAATGAATATAGATCACACGTTTGTTGACAAGGATAATCAATTATTGGGTCTAGGTATTGTTGGTAAAATGTATATTGATGTTGATACCCTTCAAGTAACTTATTGCACACCTCTCGAGGAATTGAAAAACAACATTGAAGTATTAAAATCTGCTGGAATTGAACCACAAGCACGCCCGAAAGGAAAATATTAGAGAAATTGGATAATAGCTAATCTAATTAGGTAAAACTACTATATTCTTCAATCAAATCTCTAATTCACCAAACCACCTCTTATAGGTCAGAATAAGAAGTAATGAGTGGATCATCATAAAAAATTATATTAGTTATTTCATTCTTTACCATACAGAAAAAAAATGTCTGATAGAGAAAATAATACAAAGAATTTGATCCAAGACTATTTGTTAGATGAGGGATTACTCAGAGAAAAAGTATCTAATCCAAAACTTGATTTTGGTTTCCAATTTATTTTTCCTCCTGGAAGTGATCCGATGAAACGACCTATTGGTAGAATTATGTTTGTTATTAAACCAAAAGATAAAAACTTAATCGTCATTTCACTTCCAACTCAGATTTCACAACATCATGTTGAGGCTTTGAATGCATTAAAAGATGATAGGAAAATGCAATTCTTTTGGGATCTTAGAAAATTTTTTCTTATCAAAGATTTATTCTATCGAATTGATATTCAAAACTATAGATATGAGATTAGTGACCAAATATTTCTCAAAGATAATGGTAAAATTTCCAAAAATAAGTTTTTCAAATCAATTCGGCGAGTTTTTGATGGTTCGGCCTATAGTAATATTATCTTGGGTGAATATTGTTTTGGTACAATAAAACCAGAGGATTTAATGAAATCTAAAGATTTTTCAAGTGGATCAGATTTTTCACTTTATTCATAATTTATAATTAAAATTATGGTGTTATCCGATTTTTAGAGATTGGTTACAAGCTTTAGGAAAGCTAGATTATGTACAAGGGAAAGCAAGACCAGATGTAGATTGCATCTTATGTGCTGTAAGGGATAATGATGATCGTGTTGTAACTTTAAAGGTATATGAAGATAATCTATGTTTTATTGTTTTGAATTTGTATCCATACAATCCTGCACATCTAATGATTGTAACCCAAAGACACATTACAAAATTCCTTGACTTAACAAAAGAGGAATTACTGCATATTACGCGAGCAATACAAGGAATTCAACTACTATTGAATGATTTATATAATCCCAAAGGTTATAATATTGGTATTAACCAAGGAATAAATGCAGGTGGTAGCATCGAACATCTACATTTTCATTTGATTCCTAGATATGGGACTGAACTTGGGTTTATTGATATAGTTGGAAAAACTCGCGTTTTACCTGAAGGTTTAGAGGCAGTTAAAAAAAAAATTGAAGAAAATATTCATCTTTATTTGAATAGAGAGTTCTTTGAAAATTTCTAAAATTAATACCTTGATAATTCTATTTTAAAGGATTTAAATGAAATTAATA
>JAHQWY010000042.1 GCA_029856445.1 Promethearchaeia archaeon | reverse complement strand
AAAACTACCTTGAGTGAACTTCTTAATCAATGATGTTTTTCCAACTTGTCCATCACCGATTACTGAAATTTTAAAACGGAATGCTGCGCCAGTCATCTACTGATTTTTATTGAAAACAAATTTTCATTATTTGATTAATAGTAGATTAGATGTTTTTTAATTTAAAATTTTAGTTATTAACGAAATCTTAACAACACAATATTCAATCATTTAAGATTATAAGATTTGAAATAAGAGGAATATTGTATTAAAAAAGAAGTTTAATCATAAATTAAAAATAAAAGAAAGAAAAATTAAAAATAAATTATTTGATTAAATCCCTAAAAGCAAAATTTTGGGGATAATTATTTATCCTTATCAAGCCCTTATTTGTATTTTTTCTCATTTTTTTTACCTCTTTAACAGGTTTTTTCTTAATTATAATTTAGATTGGATATTATATGTAGTTTAGTTTTGTGAACTTCATGCGAAGTTAGAATTATAAGGAAAGTTAACGAGATTTATATGGATATTAATTTTTTTTATAAGAAAAAGAGGGGTAAACCAATTAGATTTGAAGCAAGGTTAGTTTTGAATTCTATCTAATTAGAATTAGAAATTTATTAACTATTAAAAATTAAAAAAAGAAAATATAAAAAAAATTTAAGTTTAATTAAAGGTCTTTCAATCCAAATTTAAATTTATCTGGATTTAAAAGAAAATCTTCCATGGAACATTTCCATTTATCATCCTTACTTTTTCTCATTTTTTATTACCTTTCATATAAGTTTTTTCTTAATATTAATGTAGGTTAGATATTATATGTAGTTTTTTCCTATAAACTTCGTGCGAAGTTAGAATAATAAATGAAGCTAGCGAGATTTATATAGCATTATGAACATAATATATGTAATAATAAGTACTTTTTAATAAATAATTATGAGTACTATAAATTTTCCTCCTAAAGAGATTTATGATCCTCCAGCCTTAGAGAAAAAGAATTTTGAACATATCATCCTTTGGATGTTATATAATAATGATGAATGTGAATGGGCTAATTTCACTCAAAAACCACTCGAACTTCGCTTATCTACGCTCTCAAAATATCTATCATTAATGAAGGGGAGGGGACATGTAGAAAATATTTCTAGAGGCCATTATAAAATTACTCCTGAAGGAAAAAAGAGATATCTTGAATTATCACAAAATAAAGAAAAAGGTAGATCTCTAAGCTATCCCCCTTCTATCATTACAAGAAGAAGAAATTATGATCATTGGATTCTCTGGATAGTCTATAACAATAACTATTGTAAATGGTCGGATTTTATTGAAGAAGATTCACCAGTAAGAATTAATCAATCTTCCCTTTCTAAGAACATAAACTTACTAATCGATAAAGGATATATAGAAAAAGAAGAAAAAAAGTATATGATTACACGCTCTGGTAAAGTAGAGTACTCTAGAATGTTACAAGGATATAATTTAGATAGACAATCAATTTTAGAAGAAGAAAGTAAGAGAATAGAAGATATTACATTGAAAACTATCAAATTCTTTGATAAATATAATATTGAAGACAAAAATATCCAGTTTAGATTGCTCAACAATATTTTGAAATTGGACTATACTAGGGTTGAAGCAATGCTTACAAATGAAGAAGATTTTAATAAAATCCTACTTTATATCTCGATTAACCATCCAAGTCAATATTCTGAATATGTTACCACAAAAGAGTTCTCTGAATCTTATAAAATTAAACAGTCAAAGTTGGAATATTATATTGATGAAATAGTTGAAAACCAAATTTTTCCCATTAAATTTTTCAAACTTAAGGTACAACCAACTATGAATTATTATTTCCAGGAGGGGGAAAGATTAGAAATAATGCTTCGAGCGATAATTGAAGATCATATTACTAAATTTACCTATTTAAATAAGCTCTTTTCAAGGATATTAGATATTAATGATGTATTAAATGACATTTTAGAAGATATCTGTGAGTTATTGTTTCCTAATGAGTTAAAATCATCTTTAAATGATTTTATACCAGAATACATTAACTATTTAGCTTATAAGATTGAAGCAAAAGTTGAATTTAAAGAGACTCTTGACAAATTAGAAGGGATAATCTGGCAGGATATGATAGATATCTTTCAAACAAGGAGTGTTGAAGAACTACAAGAGGATTATAGGGAAGAAATTGAAAAACTTGATGTAAAAATTAAAGCAAAACCAAAGAATCTTGATTTATACTATTCGAAAATTAGGATATTAATTTATTACAACCAATTCAATGATGTATTAACTATGCTTGACGAGATGCTAGAAATATTTCCTGAAAGTGAACTAGATATTAAAATGAAAAAAGCTTCTGTTCTTAGAAGGATGCAAGAAGTTAATGCAGGTTTAGATATCATCAATGAATTGATTACAAAATATCCTCAAAATAATGACTTAATTAATTATAAGGCTTATTGGCTCCAATATTTGGATAAAAAAGAAGAATCTCTTAGCATAATCCGGGATCTTGTAGAGAAAAATCCTAATAATGCAATGTATCATGATACTTACGGAGAATTATTAATGTATTTTGAACAATATGAAGAAGGTATACAAAAATTCTTAAAGGCTATAGAATTAGGAGGCAGTGAGTGGTACATTCATCAAACTTTTATTAAACTTGGAATTTGTTATAAAGAGCTTAAAAATTTCAATCTAGCTCTCGAAAATCTCGAGAAAGGGAAAAAATTAACAGAAAGCGGTTCAATAGACGATGAAACAAAACAAAAATGGATCACAATTGCGAACCTTTTTCTATTAGAAATTGAACAATTAGAGGAATAAATAATGATATCATTTATTTTTCTCTACTAATTGTTCCAACTCCTTGATTTTATCAGATAGATAATTTATTCCTTTTTGCCAGAATGAGCTGTCTTTTAAATCAATGCCTATTTCTGAAAGCATTTCTTCAGGTGTTAATGAACCTCCAAGAGAAAGTAATTTTATGAATTTTGGTACGAATTGTTCTTTTTGTTCAAGATATAACTGATATATCGAGATTACCAATAGATTAGACATATTATATGCATAGACATAGAAAGGTACTTGTAAAAAATGGTGAATAACAAAACAGTAGTTAGCATAATCTTCTCTAATGTTTTCAATTGAACTTCCAAACATTAATTCCATTTCTTGTATAAATATATCTTTAATTTCTTCTGTGGAAGGTAATTGCTTTTCAAGTAGATTATGAATCCTTTTTTCAAATCTGTAGAAAGCATTTTGTCTATGAGAAGTACTAAACTTTGATTCGATAAAATTACTTAAAAGTGAAATCTTTTCTTCTCTTGTTAATCCTGTGTTCATTAAATGGTCAAAAACTAGAATTTCATTGAAAATAGATGCAATTTCTGCAATAACCAGTGAGATCCCTATGTTGATGAAGTTTTGGTTTTTCAGATTGTAATAAGAATGAAATGCATGACCAAGCTCATGAGATAATGTTCGTATTGAATCAATAGTACCAGTAAAATTTAAAAATACGAAAGGATAATGCTTTAATTTCCCATTAGCGCAAAATGCACCACGATTTTTTCCTTGTCTAGGTGTAGCATCAATATGCCCAGATGAAATCATTCTTTCTATTATCTCTTTAAATTCTGGGAAAAATTTTTCAGCAGCATCTTGTATAAGTTCTATAACTTCCTTATACGAATAACTTTTTGTTAATTGGCCAATCGGAACATAAATATCTGACATATGGAGTTCAGGAAGATTTAAAACTTCTTTTTTTAAATTATAATATTTCTCCACTATTGTATAACTCTTTGTTGTTAATTCTCCTAAAATTTCAACAATCTCATTACTAACTTCATTCTCAAGATTTCTTCGTGATATAGGTGTGTTGAAATTCTTTTTTTTACATTCTAAATCCCAACTTTTCAAAGTATTATTAAAAGTATGAGTGAAAATCATCTCATACTCTTTATATTTGGAAACAATGGTATTTAGTGCTCTAAATCGAAGATCTTTATCATGGTGATACATAAAAGAAAATAATTCTGCTTCAGTTAGCTTTTTCATTTCTCCTTCTACTTCAAAATCGAAAATAAAACTGCTTTTCAATTCATTATAGAGTTTAATGAATGCGTTAGCACCTGTTATATCTTTCATCAAAATTATCTGTTCTTCCTCCTCCGAGAGTTGATGTTTTTTTTTCGATCTATTAAATTTGAGAGCATGATAATAGTTTATAAGTTCTGGAGCATCTATTAACTCGTTAAATTTGGAATCTGAAATCATGTTTAATTCTAAATTAAAAAATAGCAACTTCTCCTGAATTTTGGCTTTATGGTCTTCTATCTTCGACCGAAATGATTTCACATCGTCGTTTAATGAGTTAATTGAATATTCCAAACGTGAATAGCGATCTAAATTAGTTAATTGTTCAGATACTTGTTCATATTCTTGAAACCATTCTAATAATTGTTTGGGGGTAAGCGAAGGATCAATTAATTTTCCTTTGACTTTCTGGTAAAATTCTTCAACTGATTTTTCTAATTCTTTAATATCCTTTTCAATTAATGGATCATCGATATTCTCATAAAAATCAGTTAAATCCCATTTAATGATTTCTTGTTCCATATAAAAAAAAATAAGAAATTGTTATATGAAGTTTTCTAAATTAACAACTAATTCCTAATTTATCTACATCCTTTCGACTAGAATTGAAATTATATTATTCCCAAACCCACCAAAATTGCAGCTTATTCCCGTTTCTGCTCCTTCAACTTGTCTTTTTCCAGCTTGACCTCTTAATTGCCATATTAATTCTACAACTTGAGCTATACCCGTTGCACCTAAAGGATGTCCTCGTGCTTTTAATCCTCCTGAAGGATTTATAGGAATTTTTCCACCGATTTGGGTTATCCCTTCGTGTGCTGCTTTTGCGCCTTCTCCTTTTTTAAAGAACCCTATATCTTCTGATTGAACAGCTTCTAGGATCTCAAATGCGTCATGTAATTCTGCAACATCAATATTAGAAGATGTTTTATTTGCCATTTTATACGCTTGTTCCGAACATAATCTTAAAGCTTTTAACGTAGTAAAATCCTCCCGCTCAAATAGGATGTGGGTATCGGTTGCCTGACCAATCCCAGAGATCATAATGGGTGTATCACAAAAATCTTTAGCCTTTTCAGCATTACATAAAACAAGAGCTGCTGCTCCATCTGAGATGGGACATATATGAAAGAGCCTTAAAGGATCAGCAATTATAGGATTCGTTTTATCATCCTTAAGGAATTCATAAACATTACTCCAATTTCCTCTTCCTTTTTGGATAGCACTTTTCATAAAATCATCAATTGTCTTTTGAAAATGAGCATTGGGGTTTAAAGCTCCATTTTTATGATTTTTAATTGCTATATCTGAAATCCAATCAAGTTTGGCATTATATTTTTCGAGATAAGCCCGTGTTAACAAACCTGCAAGTGAAGGAAGAGAAACACCATGAAGTCTTTCTGCTTCTGGATGGGTTAATGTAGCAACATTGGAAGTAACATAACCAGGAGTGGTAATGTGAGTCATTTTTTCTCCTCCAACTACTAATACTAAATCACTCATACCTGAAGCAACCGCTTGAAATCCCACCTTTATTGCGGATCCTCCACTAGCAGGACCGTTTTTAATATCATCAGCTCCAGCGGGAATTAAACTAATTCTATCAACTAGAGCACTTGCAACTCCGGAGATGTTATTAAGAATTTCTGGACTCATTACACCTACGTAAACTGAATCAAAATCTTTTTCATTGGCATTTGCATCCCCAATTGCTTCTAAAGATGCTTCACATAAGAGATCCATCAATCCCTTGTCTTGCAGTCTACCGAATTTAGTATGTCCTACTCCAATAATTGCTACTTTTTTCATAGTCATAAAGAATTATAGGTGTTTAAAAAATCTTCTTAGACTTTTTTAATTATCTCAAATTAAATTATCTATAGATCGTCTTATAATTATAAATCTTGTAAGAAAGAAATCTGAATCGAAACTCTTAAAAGAGGTATTAAAAATTGAGATTTAAGTATATTTTTCCTTTACTTGCTTTTCTAATTTGTATGATTTTAATTACGATTTTTTTAATACAAGATTTTATGTGGATAATAATTCCTTCATTTATAATATTTTATCCGATGCCATATCTTTCTGCGCTTAAAGAAACAGTAAAGAACAGAAATGCTGTTATTAAAATAAAAAATAAATCACCTTTTATGATACCTATTTTATTCTTCTCTTTACCGACAGTAATAATCAATATCATTTTTCTTTATACAAATTTAATCTCTTTATCTCTATTCTTTTTGATTTATTTCATTAGTCTGGTATTCTACTTTTCAGGGGTTTACATATTAATTCGAGATTTAAAAAAAATTTTTGAGATTTCGATTAAACCGATTGAACTTGATGAAGACCCGGATAAAAAGAAACTTTTATTAATAAATCCTGTAAATAAAGATGTCGCTGGATTAACAATAAATCCTTCTTCAACCTTTCCACCTTTAGGTTTAGGAATAATAGCTGCTTTAACTCCTAATAGTTTTAACATAAAATTAATTGATGAGAATTTTGAAAACTTTGAATATGAAGACGCTGATCTTGTAGGGATAACTGCTTTTACTTCTGTTGCGAACCGTGCATATGAAATTGCTACTCTTTATAGAAATAACAATATCCCAGTCATAATGGGGGGAATACATGCTTCAATGGTTCCCGAAGAGGCTTTAGAATATGTTGATTCTGTAGTAATAGGGGAAGCAGAGAGTATTTGGTCTACAGTTATAAATGACTTTCTTCATAATAAATTACAAAGGAAATATGAAGGAGTTCATTTAGAGTTAGAAAATACTATTATCCCAGATAGGCAGATATATAGTAATAGATATCTATTTGGGACTTTACAAACTTCAAGAGGATGTCCCATGGATTGCTATTTTTGTTCGGTAAGTGCATTTAATGGAAGAAAATATAGACAACGTCCATATGAAGAAGTTTTAGATGAATTGGAACAAATGCCTCAAAATATGATTTTCTTTGTAGATGATAATATTCTTGGATATGGTAAAAAAGCTGAAGAGAGGGCTATTAATCTTTTCAAAGGAATGGTGGAGAGAAAATTAAACAAAACGTGGTTCTGTCAAGCATCATTAAATTTTGGAAGTAACGAAGAAGTCATAAAGTGGGCTGCGAAAGCAGGATGTAAAATGGTATTTTTAGGGCTAGAATCTGCTGATCCAGAAGAGCTTAAGGCAATGGATAAAAAATTAAATCTTCAGCTTGAATATGAGAGGGCTTTCAAAAATATTAACAAGTACAAAATAGCTGTTTTAGGAGCTTTTATATTTGGTTCTGATGCGGAAACAGAAGAAAGCATGTTTAGGAAAGTTAAATATATATTGAAAAACCGTATTGATGTTATTCAAACTACTATTCTAACCCCTTTACCAGGAACAAGACTATTTAAGGATTTACGAGAAAATAAAAGACTTTTACTTACTAATTTTCCTCAAGATTGGATATTCTATGATATGGGACATTTAACTTATAATATTAAAAATATGGAAAACGAAGAATTTCATAGAATGAATAGAAAATGTACAAGAAAACTTTATTCAAGATTTTCGTTGTATAAAAAATTCTTTAAAACATGGATTCATTGTAGAAGTTTGTCAACAGCAATGTGGGCATTTAATTCTAATAAAAACTATAGAAACGTTTCTTTATCGATTACTTAAAAAATTATATTTAATCTTGAAAAAATACAAATAATCTTGAGTAATTATAAATTTATTATCTTGAGAATTTAATAAGCTCAATATTTAATGAGATAATATCAAACAGATTTCATATGACTATAATAATTACTGAAGATCTATGCAAAGGCTGTGAATATTGCATAGAAATTTGTCCAGAGGAAATTTTTAAAAAATCAGGAAAACTGAGTCAGAGAGGATATTCAATACCAGAAATTTCCAATTCTAATTCTTGTACACATTGTAAAAGATGTGAATTAATTTGCCCAGAGATGGCAATAACCATAGAAGAGGAGGAATGAGATAATGCAAGTTCCTACTGTAGATGAATTATTAGAACCTAAATTACAATTTGCGACTGGAAATGAAGCTATAGTATATGGTGCTTTATTAGCTAATTGTCGTTTCTTTGCGGGGTATCCTATAACTCCTGCTACAGAAATTTTAGAATTAATGATGAAATACTTGCCTATTTTAAAAGAGGGATACTGTATCCAAATGGAGGATGAAATCAGTTCATTAGCAGCGATTATTGGTGCTAGCTGGAATAATTACAGAACTATGACTGCTACTTCTGGTCCTGGTTTTTCCCTTATGCAAGAAAATATAGGATATGCTTGTATGACAGAGACTCCCTGTGTAATTGTAGATGTTCAGAGAAGTGGTCCGTCTACAGGTCAACCTACGAAAGCAGCTCAGGGGGATATAATGCAAGCAAGATGGGGAACCCATGGAGATCATTATATTATAGCTCTATATCCCAATAGTATACAAGAAAATCTCTGGTTAACAATAAGAGCTTTCAATTTAGCAGATAAATACCGAGTTCCAGTAATTTTACTATCGGATGCTGTTATTGCCCATTCAAGAGAAAAGCTAGTAATTCCCTTTCAAAAGAATGTAGAACTTGCTAAAAGAGTACCAGTTACTATTGATAGAGAGAAATATCATCCTTTTCGAACCGGTTATACTCAATCAACTAAAGTCCCTGAAATGGATAAATTTGGAGACGAATATTACACGCATTTGACAGGTTTAACTCATGATATTAAAGCATATCCTGCTACTGAAAGTGCTGAAATACATGAAAAGTTAGTAAGACGTTTTTATGAAAAGATTGCGGATAATAGACAGGATATTATTAGATTTGAACAGAAATATATTGAAGATGCCGAAATAGTTGTAATATCTTATGGGATTTCTTCTAGAACCGCTCTTATGGCTGTTGAAGAGGCACGAAAAAAAGGATTGAAAGTAGGATATTTACGATTAATAACTATTTGGCCGTTTCCTCATGATATCATTTATGAACTTTCAAATAAAATCAGTAAGTTCATAGTGGTTGAAATGAATCTAGGGCAGATTTATCACAAAATAAAAGAACATTCTGGAAGTAATTGTGAAGTAGATAGATTTAATTCCATAGGAGGAAAAATACCTCACCCAAAAGAAATAATGAAAAAAGTAAAAGGTGGACCAATTAAAGATGAGATCTTCGACTGAATTAAGACAAAAATATTTGAGGGAAGAATTATTACCTACGCTTTTTTGTTCTGGATGTGGTAATGGACAGATATTAAATTATACTATTCGAGCTATAGATGATTTAAACATCTCACAAGATAATTTAGTCTTTGTATCAGGTATTGGATGTTCCTCAAGATTACCAGCATATATAGAAGCAGATGGCATTCATACAACTCATGGTCGTGCTATTGCATTTGCAACAGGAATAAAAATAACAAACCCTGATTTGAATGTTATTGTCTTTACTGGGGATGGTGATTTAGCTGCAATTGGATTAAATCATTTTCTTCAAGCTGTTAGGAGAAACATAGGGATTACAGTTATTTGTGTGAATAATGAAACATATGGTATGACTGGTGGTCAATTATCCCCTACTACTCCTGTTGGATATCCTACTATCACATCACCTTATCAAAATATAGAATTTGCTTTTAATCTTTCATTCTTAGCAAAAGCAGCAGGAGCTCCTTATGTAGCACGCTGGACAACCGCTAATTCAAGACAAGTTATCAATTCAATAAAAAAAGGTCTGCAAAAGAAAGGATTTTCGTTTATAGAAATTATTTCACCTTGTCCTGTAAGTAAAAAGCAATTCAAAAATCCAAAGGATTATCTAAATTTTTTCTTAAATGAAACAGTTCGTTATTCTTCTAATGTTAATAATGAAACTTCTGCTCGAATGTTTAAAGATTTAAATGAATGCTTTACAGGAGATTATCTTGGCAAGATCATTATAGGAGAGATAGTAGATGTTGAAAAACCATCTTTTCATGAATTATATAAACAACTCAAGGAGAGAAGTTTGAATGAATTCTGGAAAAATAAAGCAAAATGAATTTATAGTTAAGTTTTGTGGCTTAGGAGGTATGGGAGTAATATTAACAAGTATTATCTTAGGAAAAGCCGCCCTATATGATAACAAAAATGCTGTTCAGACTCAGTCATATGGTCCAGAACAAAGGGGTAGTATAGTAACAAGTGATGTTATTATTTCTGATGAAGACTTAATATCTTTTCCAATAGATCAGAAATTAGATTTTCTAGTTGCATTCAGCCAAGATGCCTATAACTCTTATAAGCAAAAAGTTAAAAAAAAGGGTTCGATTTTTATAAATTCGGATTTGGTAAAAATAAATTCGGGATATACTAATATTTTTCAGATACCTGCAAGTTCAATCGCACAGGAATTAAATAATGTAAAAGTTGTGAATTTAGTTGTATTAGGAAGCCTCATTAAGATTACTAATTTGGTCTCAAAGGAATCAGTTATCAAAGCTATAACCAATTCCTTTATTCCTCGATTTGTTGATCTAAATATAAGTGCTTTTAATAAAGGACATGGTTATTTATAATAAAAATATATAAGTTAATTTTGAGACAATTTTTTTTTTAGTGCCTCTGTTAACAGGGGAATAATCAATTTATAATCCCCTACAATACCATAATCACAAACTTCAAATATAGGAGCATTGGGATCTTTATTAATCGCAATGATTTTCTTACTACTTTTCATACCAACTAAATGTTGTGTTGTACCAGATATTCCACATGCTATATAAATGTTGGGACATACGACTGTACCACTTTGTCCTACTTGACATGATTTTGAAATCCATCCCGCATCAACTGCGGCTCTACTCGCACCGACAGCAGCATTTAATACTGCTGCTAATTCTTCAATGATTTTGAAATTATCTTTGCTCCCAATTCCTCTACCACCAGATACGATGATTTCTGCCTCATCAATAGGTTTTATATCTGTTGTTGTTGTTTCAATCTTCTCAATTATTTTCATTTTTAATTTACTTGAATCAATCTTTACAGGAAATTCTATAAGTTCAGGATTAGTTTTACTACTTACTTCTGATTTTTCCATAACATTAGGTCTCACGGTTGCCATTTGAGGCCTTTTATTAGGACAGATGGTATCAACTAAATAATTTGCTCCATATACGCTTCGAGTCGGTATTAAATTATCCTCTTGAATATTTAAATCAATGCAATCTGCAGTCAAACCTGTTTCTAGTGTGGCTGCCACATTTGGGGCTAAATCTTTTCCAATCTTAGTTGCCGGAATTAATATAATGTTTGGCATATATTCTTTTGCTAGATCGACAAGTATGGAAGAATAAGTTTCTGTAAGGTATTCTTCTAATACTGCATCTTCGCATAAATATATTTTATCTATATCATGGTAAGCAAGTTCCTCACAGAATTTGGAGATACTATTACCAAGTAGAACAGCACAAACTTTCTCATTTGATTTTTTTGCCAATTCTTTCGCCTTTCCAATAAGTTCAAAAGAGACACCTCTAATTGTACTTTTTTTAAACTCTATAAATACCCAAATATCTTTATAATCTCCCACGATTATATCACCTTATCTTTAGATAATAATTCGATTAATTTTCCTACAGCTATATTTGGCTCCTCAGTAATTACTATCCCTTGTTCTCTCTTGGGAGGTTCATAAAGTTTTTTAACCTTTATTAAAGAACCAGTAGAACCAAATTTGGCTTTGTCACCTTCAATATCCTCTACATTCCATACTTCATAAGGTTTTTTCTGGGCAGCTAGTATTTTTGGTAAAGGTGGTATCCGAGGTTGAAAAGATGATGGTGGAATTCCTGCAATAACTAAAGGCAGTGTGGACTCAACTATTCTATACCCTTCATCTGTTTGAGCTTTTATCCTAATTTTCCCATTCTCCACTTTTTCGGTACTTTCTGCGTATGTTACTTGTGGAATACCTAATATTGCTGCCAATTCAGGGCCTACTTGGCTTGAACCAGTATCAAAAGAAGAATTACCACAAAAAATTATACTATAATCGTCAAATTTTCTTATTGCAGCAGCTAATATATTGGAAGTGCCAAATGTATCAGAATCTTTAAAACAGTCATCATTTAATAGTATGGCTCTATCAGCACCAAGCGCTAAACATCTCATTAAAGTACTTTTAGTTTCAGTATCACCCATGGAGATAACAATGATCTCATCACCTTCTTTTCTTATTTTAATAGCTTCTTCTAAAGCAAACTGATCAAAGGGATTAATGATTGTTGAGACTCCTTGTTTCAATACTTTATTTGTTTTTGGATCGATTTTAAGGTCATTTGTTTCAGGAACTTGCTTTACACAAATAATAAACCTCATGATTATTCTAAACCTTGATTGAAATTAAAAAATTTATTTAACAATCTAAAAGAATTAATATAACTACTATTAAAAATATAAAAAAAAGTTATTTGTTTTATTTATAGCTGACAAGCTCCTTTCCAAGAAGCTCTCTTGCCACAATCATTTTCATTACTTCACGAGTTCCCTCAGCCAAAGAAAAAGACCTTATTGCTCGCCATGCTGCTTGATCAGGACATTCTCTAGAATAACCAAAAGCACCTTGCCATTGAATTACATCGTTAATAGCTTCACACGCCCAATCAGAAGCAAACATTTTTGACATCGCAACAATCTTGCTTGTTTCAAACCTGTTTCCTTTACCTTCTTGTTCTAAATCGATAGCTCTTAAAGCTTCGTACCCTAATCTTTTAAGCATCTCTAATTTTGTATAATGTTCTGCTAGTCTAAAATTTATTTCTTGAAATTTGGCTAAAGGTTTTCCGAAGACATTTCTTTCCTTAACATAATTCATTCCATTTTCTAGTGATTTGAGACCTGCTGCTGCACAAATAACCGCTATTAATGCCCTTGCATATTCATATCCTTCATGGATGATATAGAAACCCCTGTTTTCTTCGCCTAGGATATAATGCTTCGGAATTTTAACATTATCAATTGAAAATCCTCCGCATGAGATTCCTTCTCTACCTAAATCTTCTATATAAGTAGGTGTAATCCCTTCAGCAGTCAATGGTAAGTAAAAGACAGTCATACCTCTTGAGCCCAACTCAGACGATTGATGAGCAATTGTAATATGCCCTCCACCATTATTTGCAGCTTCTCGCACGCCACTAATATACATTTTTTCTCCATTAACTATAAAAGAGTCTCCCTCTTTCTTAATAGTCGTTTTTCCACCCACTACATCTGTTCCCCCACCGCTTTCAGTTGTAGCAATTCCTAAGAACCATTCTCCCGAACTAGTTTTTGGAAATATTTCTTTTTTTGCCTCTTCAGTCCCATATTTGTTTAACAGATAACCCCAAGCGGCTTGAACAAGGTAAAATACACAAGTAGAACCGGTACAGTCTCCTTTAGCTAATTCTTCAGCAATTACTCCTGCGGAAACAGCATTTAATCCTGATCCTCCATACTCAGGATCTGCTGTGCAGGTAAGCAAACCTAATTCTGCCATCCCCTTAATAACATCTTTGGGAATTTCTTTGTTTTTCTCCATTTCGAGAGCAATTGGTGCGATCTTTTTTTGAGCAAACTCTTTTACACTTTCTCTGATTAGATCTTGTTCTTCCGTAAATTCTAACATATGATATAAACCTTCATATTCTAGTTTTATATGAATAAAATTCAAACTAAAACTTTAAACTTATTCAATTTTAAGAATTGAGCGAAAAAATAAAAAAAATGTATTGATTTTATTTTGGGTGTTCATTTTTTATAATTGTAGCAGCACCCATACCTAATCCTACACACATAGAAGATATTGCATATTCTTTACCACTTTCTTCTAATTGATGAAGATTCGAGCCTATTAAACGGGTTCCAGTCATTCCTGTTGGATGTCCTAAAGCAATAGCCCCTCCCCACGGATTAAATCGTTCATCTTTCCAATCTAATCCTAATTCATAACAACTAGCATATACAACAGGGCTAAAGGCTTCATTTATTTCTATAAAAGCCATATCATCTAAAGTCATACTAGCACGTTTTAATACTTTTGGGATTGCTTTTATTGGACCAGTTAACATGAGGACGGGATCAGTGCCTACAACTGAAAAATTGATTATAGTTGCTCTTATTCTAAAACCAAATTCTTCGGCTAACGCTCTAGTCATCCATAATTGGGCAGCAGCGCCATCAGTTGTGGGACAACTATTTCCAGCAGTGAGGAAAGCCTTACTTTTTCTTCCAGCAATCGTTCGTAAGCTTGCTAATTTTTCCATTGATGTGGTAGGTCGAGGAGTTTCATCTCTTTCAGTAAGTACTGACGCACTTGGATCTTTTACAATTTCATTCTTTTCGTTTAATATGGGATTACCATTCTCATCAATTTTAGGACACCATATAGGTTCGATTTCTTTTCCTCTTTCATCCCAGGTGGAGCATGCTTTTGTGTGAGAATGTAAAGATAAACTATCTAATTCATTTCTAAATTCTTCTAATGGTTTACCCGATTTTTCCATCCAAACCAATCCAAGATAATGAGCGGAAGTAATCTGGTCTGCCATCTGTGCTTTATATTCCGTTGCTTTTTGAACCACCTCAGGATTAGTTTGGATCTTTTTATTAGGTGGGATCATTGAAGCTTTATTTTGCTCTCTATTATATATATATGTGTCTGACATTATCGGATATTTATTTTGGACTTCTACTCCTCCACATATTACACAATCATGGAGTCCGGAGGCAATTGCTTGCCATGCAGAAATTATAGCTTGCGCTCCACTGGCACATTGACGGTTTAATGACATTCCTGGAACACTTACAGGTAAATGTGAAGCCAATGCTGCAGTCCTTCCAATATCCAAAGCACAATCCCCAATCTGACTATTACAGGCAACTATTGAATCACCAATTATATTTGGGTCAAAATCATTTCGTTTCAAAATTGTTTGATAGCAATGGACAACAAGATCATCGCCCCTATGCAAAACGATGGTACCTCTTCTTTTCCCCATAGGTGTTCTCACATAATCTATAAGTACAGGCTCTCGTTTGGGATCTTTAAAGTATTTTTCATACATACTTACTGGTTCAGTCATTTCTATTCACACTGTTAAGATTTTTATAAATTGTAATTTAATCTAATTAATTAAATTTATTTACAGTTAAGAATTGTTTGACATGAAAATATTATTATTACGAGGGGAGAAAAAAATGTTGAAAGGTATCCATTTCCTATTAACCTATACATGTAATTATGAATGTGATCACTGTTTTTTGTATTGTAGTCCAAAATCTCAAGGAACTTTTACGATAAAACAAATCAAAGATGTTTTATTAGAAGCAAAAAATATTGGAACTGTAGAGTGGATATATTTTGAGGGTGGTGAACCATTTCTTTATTATCCAATAATGGTCGAAGGTATAAAACTCGCAAAAGAGCAGGGATTCAAAGTAGGAATTGTCACTAACTCTTATTGGGCAACAAGTCTAGAAGATGCTGAATTGTGGCTCAAACCATTTTCTGTGTTGGGTATAGATGATATTAGTATAAGTGATGACACTTTTCATTATGAAGATGTTGATCAGAGCCTGTCAAAAATAGCCAAAAAAGCTACTGATAATTTGAAATTACCATCAATGACTATCTGCATTGAGGAACCAGAAGTTAAAAAAGAACAAGAAAAAGGAGAACCTGTTATAAGTGGAGGTGCCATGTTTAAAGGAAGAGCTGTTGAAACTTTGATTAAAGACTTACCCAAAAGACCATGGGATGAATTTGATGAATGTCCATACGAAGATTTAAAGGGACTTGGGAGAATCCATGTTGATCCATTTGGAAATGCACATATTTGTCAAGGATTAAGCATTGGTAACTTTTGGGAAACCCCACTATCAGAATTGATAAAAAATTATAATCCCGATTCACACCCAATTTGTGAACCCCTAATTCGAGGAGGTCCTACACAATTAGTTAAAGAATTTAATATTGAGCATGAGAAGGACTATGTGGATGAATGTCATCTTTGTTATCTAGCTAGATTAAGTTTAATAGATAAATATCCAAAATATCTCGCACCAAGGCAAGTTTATGGACTTGAATGAATA
>JAHQWY010000320.1 GCA_029856445.1 Promethearchaeia archaeon | reverse complement strand
GTTGGGAAATTTAGACATATCAAAATCTATAGGAACTAAGTCTTCTCGATAGATATTAAGTTTTGGTATTAGATTAAGTTGGATAAGATCATAAATTCCTCGATTACTTCGAGCGGAGAGGAATTCTTGGAAATATTGCCCATATTTTTTAAAGTTCATTCCAAAATCAAAAAACAAACCATTTCCCTTCTCATTTACATAAATTTTGTTCCCTCCAATGGTTTTTGCTCCATCATAAACAGTAATAGAGGTCATGTTTTTCAATTTTACTTATTAGATTAAATTAAAACATTTATTGTTACATATTATAATTAAATTCCTAACCTTTAATTTGATTTTGATCGGTTTATTAATATAGGATTTAACAATTTTATAATAAAAACTACAATTTTTATATAAAAGTATGGTTTTTGTAATATACTGACTAATTTTGAATTTTAGGTATTCAAATTCATTTTATCAAATAAATACCAAAAGAGATGAAATTAAGTGGAATCTTCAGTAAAGTTAACTTTTTACGGAGGATTAAATAAAGTAGGAGGTAACAAAGTTTTATTGGAAGATTATGCATTTAACGTTAAGATATTTATTGATTTTGGGATAAATTCAACTGAATTCTCTCAAACTCGATCAAATACATCTAAACTTACTGAAGTTAAACAATTAACTGAAAGCCATGTATTACCACGAGAAGAGGACGTTCCAATTCAGAATTTATATTCAAAAAATTTCATATACGATCACACCAAACTAAGGTATCGAGAAAAAGTGGACGAATGTGAAAATAAGACAGATCCACCTTCAGATCTTGATGGAATTTTAATTTCTCATCCACATAGGGATCATTATCAAGGGCTTTCTTTTATTAATCGTAATATTCCAATTTACGCAGGTGTAGTGACCAAGAGGATTATAAAAGCCCTATCATTATGTTCTCCACCCAAATTCGAAAATTTTCTACATGGTTTGAAATGGATTCGATATAGAACCGGTAATATGATAAATATTAAGGGATTAGAGATTTATCCCGTTCACGTTGATCATTCTATCCCTGCTGCTTATGGATTCATTATATGTACATCCGCAGGTATAATAGTATATTCTGGAGATTTTCGAATGCATGGACCACTTCGATTAATGACTATGGACTTCATACGAAAAGTTAAAGAAATAAGTGAGAATAAAGAAGAATTAGTGAAAATTCTGATTTGTGAGGGTACACACATTAATAAGGGAGTAATTGAGTCTGAGAGAATGGTAAAACAGCATTTAAGTAAGCTATTTAATTATATGCTATTCGATTATGTTCTTGTTCATTATGATAGAGTAGACTGGGATAGGTTTAGAACATATATAAATATCGCAAAAAAATACAATTGGAAGTTTATTATCACTGAGAAGGATGCATATTTCTATAATCGTCTCAATAAGAAAGCTATTTATGATACTATGAAAGATCCTAATATAGAAATAAATAAGGATATATTAATTTTGTCTCATGATGAAGCAAAATTGCCTTGGAAAAAAGGATTATATGATTTACTAGAGCGAGATGACATGAAACAACGACGAATAACCTTAGAAGATTTAAAAAATCTTGAAGGAAAATTTTTTTTGTATTTTGCCTCAAATTGGGACTATAATAAGATAAAGAATTTCTTACCAACACATCTGAGAGGGATATTCATTTGTTCAAATATCGATCCTTATGCTGAAGATTACAGATTTTACAAAAACAAAATTTCAAACGAACTCTTAGAAAGGGGAATTCCTTCATATCGAATCCATTCTTCAGGTCATGCGAAAGTTCATGATCTAATTAGATATATAAACGAGATAAAACCAGAAAAGTTAATTCCTATACATACCAACTTTCCTGAATTATTTAGGAAGCTTTTTAGAACTGAAAAAATGGAAATAATTTTACCAACTAGAGAAGTACCTGTTAATATCGGTGGATGAAAAACATAATTTTCATTAAAATCTCTTCCCGCTAATATATAAGAATATACTTTAAATAGGAGAAAGCAATAGTAAAAACATGAGTTCATTTACTGAAAATAAAGAATGTAATACTGATAATATCAAATCTTCAATATTTTTAGAATTTGTTATATACTTACTTTTTTTCTTTGGACCTTTAACTGGAAATGTCATATTGGTCTTATTTCACACACTCTCAACTGAATTTAATGTATCTCCCAGTGCCATTCTTATTGCTATTCCCGCTTTCATGTTCCCATTTGCAATTATGCAACTTTTTTCAGGGGTAATTTCAGATATAAAAGGGAGATATCCAGTTTTAATTATTGGATTATTTATATTTGGAGTTGCGATGTTATTAGCAGCTTTATCATTTAATTTAATCTTGTATGCGATTGCTAATATTCTAGGAGGACTAGGATTTGGCTTTATCAATCCTGTTATAATCGCTTTAATGACAGATATCACATCTCCGCGTAATATACCTAATAAAATGGGATACCTTGGAGCTAGTGCCAATCTTGGAGTAGGGCTAGGTCCTTTAATTGCCTCACAAATGATTTCAATAGGATGGCAGTCAATCTATATATTATTTATTATTATTACTGTTTTTGGTTTAATTTTTTTTAGTACTACCGCACGACCATATCAAAAAACACCAGAAGAAGCAGGACTTAAAGTTTTATTGACCCAACTTTCAATTGAATTACGAAGAGGAGTTATTATTTTATTAGTGATAGCTGCTTTCCTCATATCACATACATATCTAGCGATAAATATTTGGACTTCGAAGATTCTTTCAGGACCGCCTCCCATCATAGATGATAAGCTGGTAGGTTTAGTTTTAGGATTAGCGGGTTTTGGCGCTGCTCTAATTGGTATTCTCACTGGTATTGCTATTAATAAAAGAGGAATACAAATTCCTTTAATTTTCGGTTCTATTCTGCTTTTTATATCGTTATTAATCTTGTTATTGATTGGAAATTCTATTAGTAAACCTGAAACCTTTAAAATTTTGGCAGTAGGCTGGATAATTGCTGGTCTTGCAGGAGGGACGTTATTTCCGTCGATAACATATTATAGTCAAGTACTTTCACCTGAACGACGAGGTGCCCTAGCAGGTTTACTGACTGCGGGTTATTTCATTGGAATTGCTTTAGTGCCTTTCACATTAGCCCCCATATCTGAAAGGTTTGGGATAACAGGAATATATCTTTCTATACTAGGGATCTCAGTCTTATTTGTTTTTATATTATACTTATTGTATATAATCGCAAATCGTATTATTCACACAGGAGAGGAAACTCTTCATTAAAATGATATTATTACTAAATAATTAGAATTACTAAATTTAGAGTTTAAATTTATCCTTAATTCTTTTTTCTTTAACATCTAAGGATTCTTTTTCTTTTCTTATAATACTGAATACATCTCTTTTACTTTCACCATCCCTAAATGCCTTATCGAGCTCATCTTCTAATTTTTCATCAGATATTTCTTTTTCATTCACAGTTTAATAAGAGTAAAAGAAAAATATAAATTTAGGTAATTTATGATTGAAGTTCTAATATACTACATAATCATAAATGCTTAGGCTTTTACCATAACTAACATCATTTTAAACCTATCTATTGCTTTTAATGCATGTGGCTCATTCGCCGGCATGATTATCATCTGTCCTTTCTTAACAATATAAGCCTGTTTTGATATTGAGATTTCAGCTTCTCCATCAAAAACGTATACAAGGGCATCAAAGGGAGTAGTATGTTCACTTAATCCTTCATCCTTATCAAAAGAAAAAAGTGTAACTGTTCCAATTTCTTTATTTATTATAGTTCTACTGACTACTGAGCCTTCTTGATAATCCAACATGTCTTTTAATTCAAAAACTTGTGCTAAAATTTCTTTCTCACTTATAGTTTCCTCAACTCATTGAAATTATAATCTTATAGTCTTTTAAAAGGAATAATTCTATATAATATTAAATTCGAACATGTTTAAGAAATAATTCTATTTTCATATCTTAAGAAATTCGACTATTTTCATTAGCTTACAAGATCTAAAGTAATATGCATACATTTAAAAAGAGAAAATATCTTTTGAAATTCCCTTTATGTTAGAGATTTGAGAACTCTACTCATTTTTAACGATCCAATAAGTCCCACATTTTCCACACTTATATTTTTTTCCATAAATGCGTGGATATGCCATAATTATGTTTGTTTTGTCGATTTCTTCATGAATAAACATATGTCGGTCATTAT
>JAHQWY010000319.1 GCA_029856445.1 Promethearchaeia archaeon | reverse complement strand
GTTTGAATTCCACCTCGACTTGGACTGCATTGAGGAGCAGTACAAAAATAATTTGTAAATCGTACTCCATTTTCAGCAAGTTTATCTAAATTAGGAGTTTTAAGAGAATTGGGAGTTTGTGGTGAATTATAACATCCAAGAAACTGCCCTTGGTCGTGAGTTATAAATAAAATAATATTTGGTTTTTCATTCATTATTCTTTTCCCCTATGATAAATTTAATATTGTTGAGTTATTTTTAGATTTTTTTCCTCATTATAATAAATGTTTCTCCGATGTAAGCATCAACAGTTTTAGAATAAAATTTAATTGTATCTCCTTCTACCCATATAATCGTAGATTTATCAATTCCAGATTTGTTCATATCCCAAATACACCAATAGAGGAGCTCCGTACCTATTCCACTACTTCTTAGTTCTTGCTTAACACATGTAGGACCAAAACTTCCTGGGAAGAACTGACTATGTGATGCCCATCCAACAATTTCACTTTTTTGGTTTTTCGCTACGAAGGTTGTAGGTGGCGAGTTTAATAACGATAGATTAGCTTCAGATGCCCACGTACCAAATGGAAATTCGTTCTTTATAAAAGTATTTAACCTTTTATAATCTTTAGATTGAACCCGTTTAAAATTAAAGCCATTAAATTCAGATTTTGGTTCTCTATTTATTTTTTTTACATTTGCAATTAAATTATTTCGCACACCTCCTTCTCTAAAGTTGTTTTTTTTTAGGAAAAAATAGAGATCTGTATGTCGTTTATCTACACCTGGTTGCCAAAAATTAGGAACACTATCCCCATAATGAATGAGTGATATTCCTAAATTTTTTTTTCTAATTCGCTGAATTAATTTATTTAACATTTCTGTACCAATACCTTGTCTTCGTTTTTTTTTATCAATTATACACACTTTGAGAAAACATTGTTTCTTACCGAACAATTCTCTTATTACTGCTAAAAATATACCAATTGGTTTTTCATTTTTGTGATCCTCTAATACTAGGCTTAATTCAGGGTCGAAATCCTCATCCTCAATTGTACCCCTCTTAAAATATTGAATAGGTATGTTATAAAAATGCTCATTTTTTTGGATAAAGCGATAAACAGCTGTAATATTCGAATTTGATAATGGTTTAAAAATAATATCTAATCACGTTTATTTCATTTATTTTTATAAAATGAAGAGAAAAAAAAAATGAAGTTATTCGAATGGTAAAGCTATTATTGTAACATCTATAATTATACCGATAATAATCGCTACAATTATATAGATTATAAATGCTAGTACGGTAACTACAATCGCACTTAAGAATCCTATGTTGTGTCGTATGCTTATAATTATCCAAGTGATAATTAAGGCTACTATCCAAGCAGCTAATCCTCCTAAAAGTATAAATGCCAAGGCAAAAGCGATAGTTATGAGAAAAGAAGTTAAAAATACTTCACCAAAATCTGTACGTCTTGCTTTACTGAAAAAACTTAATGCGATTTTCAGGAAAATTGCCATTAAAAAGAGCAGGATAAGGTAGAGTATTAATAGCACCATTATCATTTCAAAAGTATTTAAATCTGCTAGCCAATCTTCATCAAATATTTGAAACATCATTTCTTTCACATTTCCTTAATTTTTTATTTCTGCATTAAATCAATATACAATAAATCTGATAAAGCTTTGCGTTCATCATCTGTTGGGATTTCGCCAAATTCCATGTGAAATCCTAATTGCTCTAACGTATTCATCATGTGTACTGGTTTCGTCTTCGATTTTATATTTTCATTGAGTTTCTCCCATTGAAGAGGAAAGGTGAAGAGTGGTTCAATTCCCTCCTTCTTAAATTTTTCAACCACATCATCAAGATCTTCAACAACAAAGGTAATATTGTGCACATAGCTCCCATTTTTTTCTAGAAGGTTATACCAACTGCCCATTGGGGCATTTACTTTAACTTTAGGCTGACAATACTGTAGAACAACATTACTTAAATTTACATGCATAATAGACATGAAAGGTGTATCTAAAAAGTCTGCAAACTCGAGTTCTACTTTTTCAGAACCAAAGACATTGTGCAACAGTTCATAAGTCTTCTCTATGTCAGGTGTAACTAATTCAATATGCATCATTGGAGATACACTTCCAATTAATTCATCACGACCTGTTGCGTAGCGGGTTTGAGGAAATACATTTAATCCTTCTTTCACGGGACTATCACCGAATTCTAAGTGAAATCCAAGTTTTTCCATTGAATTCATCATATATACTTTTCCCACTTCTGTTTTTAACATTTGAGCAGGAATCATATTCTTCCATTCTAAATCAAAAGTAAAGAGAGGTTTTATCCCTCCTAATTCCTCCATTTCTTTTGCGGTTTCTTCAGCATTTTCTACTCCAAAAGTTAAATTATGGACTCCGGGTCCCTTTGTTTTCAGCTGAGTATCCCAAGAGCTTCCTTTAGCTAAAGGTTCTATAAATTGTAAAACTACATCACCGAGACCCACATGAATCACTTTATTATATTCACCATCTAAAAAACCAGCGAATTCTTCTTGTACTTTCTCAGCTCCAAAGACATTATGTAGAATTTGATAAGCTCTTTCGGCATCTGGAACTGTAATTTCTATATGTACTAAATCCAAAAAATTAACAGTCATTTACAACACTTTTTTGCAAAAATTTGAAATTATACTTTTTAGTACCTCTCTATTTTTTAATTTTGTGAAAAAGTTTTTTCAAAGGAATTTTTATTGAATTCAGACACTGAATTTACCTTTCCAAGCCAATTTCACAGAAAATTGGGACAAAGTCTAAAATCTTTCGAAGATTATGTCTTTTCTAGCTTCCAAAATACCGAGTGCGCCACCAAATATAAGAAAAATGATAGGGAACATGGTATATACAAACCAACTTATAGCATAAATATTTAGAGTAATTAAAATTGAAATTCCAGAGATTAAACAAACAATACTCCCAGTAATTAAATTTTTCAATTCAACAATGGCTCCAACTATAGCGATCACGCTAAATATTATTGATGGTACAGTGTACGGTGGAGGTAAGTACCAACCACCGCCCGGATGTAATATATAATTTACAATTCCAAATATTAAAAGCCATAATCCACCAATCAGAGATAACCCAATAATTTGATTTCTTCTTCCCATTTTTGTTTTAATTTTCATTAATTTCTCATGTGTCTCAGGTGTTTTCCTCTTCTTGAGAAAAGTTTTAAGTTTTTCCGGTTTAAATTTGTATACTATTATCCCGTATAATCCAATAATTACCATTAAGATTGGACCTATTAAGATTAAAAATATAGAAAGCAATCTTATTAGGAATCTTGTTAAATTAAATTTAAAACTCAAGATACCTATAAAGCTATAAAATAAAATGATCACTAATATACATCCAATAATGAAGATTGCTAAAGCTATACGATATACTTTGTTCATATCTTCGTCAGTTATCTTAATATCTTCAGAATTCATACTTTCCATCTACTTTTCCCTTCGGTTTTCTAATGTTACAGAATTAATTCTTAATTTGGTTAATTCTGTTTATATAATTTTTCTTCAATTTTTTACTAAATTTTCATTGAAATCAGAATCTGAATTTACCTTTCCAATCCATAAAACTGAAATTATAAATATTATTTTTTCATCTTACTTATAGCTTCTTTAATTCTATTTAGGGCTTGTTCTAGGGTTGATCTAGGGCACGCAATATTGATTCTCTCAAAACCATCCCCACCCTGTCCGAAAATATAACCTTCATCTAAAGCCAATTTTGCTTTCCCACGCATAAATTTTTCTAATTCTTTAGGTTCTAATCCTAATTCTCGAAAATCTAGCCAAACAAGATAAGTCCCTTCAGGTTCTATTACCTTAATTTGAGGGAGATTTTCTTTGATGAAAACTTTTAAAAAATCCAAATTTCCTTTAAGATATTTTATTAAAGCATCTAGCCATTTCTCGCAGATCTCATGGTTATATGCAATTTCCATCGCTGCTACAGCAAAAATATTTGGAGCTCCGACCCCTATATTTGCTTGTGTGTTCTTAAATGTTTGAAGTATTTTATCGTTTGGAATTACAATATTCGATATTTTTAAACCTGCTAAATTGAACGTTTTACTCGTAGAAGTACACGTAATTGAGTTTTGGGCAAAATTATCGTTTATTGCAGCAAAATTTGCATGTTTATATCCCGGAAAAATTAAATCACAGTGAATCTCGTCTGAAACGACCAAAATTTCATTTTCAATACAAATTTCC
>JAHQWY010000318.1 GCA_029856445.1 Promethearchaeia archaeon | reverse complement strand
AAATCTTGGGAATAAATAAAATGCGCCATTAGCTTTAACACATGTAATCCCTTCAATTTTTCTTAATCGGTTATATGAGTAATCTCTTCTTTCCTTTAACTTTGCAACCATCTCTTTCGTATGTGTGCCAGGGTTCTTTAAAATTTCAATAGCAGCATATTGAGCAATCGAACTTGCGGATAACCTTGCTCTTGCCATTTTGGCAATACCTTCTTTTAATTCGTCTAATTTATTTTCTGGATCATGATAATACATATAACCTAAACGCCATCCTGTGGCAAGATGAGTTTTTGAAAAACCATTTAATCCAATTATGGGTACATCCTTACTAAGAGCTGCAGGACATGTAAAAGGTTTTTCATATATGATTTGATCATAAATTTCGTCTGATAAAATAGGTATATCATATTCCCCAGCAATATCTATTATTTCTTTTATCATTTTTTCACTAAACATAACACCAGTAGGATTATTAGGAGAACAAATTAAGATAGCTTGAGTTTTTTTATTAATTTTTTTCCTTAAATCATCAATATCTGGTTCCCAATCATTATTTTCATCTAACCTATATTCTACAGGAACCCCATCAAAAAAATTAGTATAATTTATATATAGCGGATAACTTGGTCCCGGAATTAATAATTCATTTTTATTCTCTATCATTGCAGCTATGAGAAAAAAAATTGCTTCAGTTACTCCTGTTGTAACTAAAATATCATTTGAGTTTATATGGAGATTATAATTCCTCCTTAAAGACTTACTTAATTCTTCTCTAAGTTCTGGGGCACCTAATGAGTCAACATAAAAATTTTTGCCTTGAAAAGAAGCATCTGCTAATGCTTGCGATATATAATGAGGAGTATTAAAATCAAAAATGACAGGGTCTCCTATATTTAAATGATATATTTTTTTTCCACTTTTAGCAACTTTAGTAGCGACTGCAGCTATTTCGCGAATCGCATATGAGATCTCTTTAATTCGTTGGGAAACCACAATTGTTCACTTATAATATTAAATTCCAATCAATTTCTTTTTCAATTAAATTGAGAACTTTATCCATTTCGTCTTCTTGAATCCCTGGTCTTAACCGCTCTAAATTTCTCATAGTTGTGTAAGTATCAGATGGACTTAAAATGATAGGTATGCCTTTTTTATTCGCAGCGGTAATTACACCCATATCAGGTTGGATGAAACCAGTTAATATCAATGTAGAGACATTCTGATCTAGAGCAGCCATTGCTAGATCTGTTCGATCTCCTCCAGTTATAAAAGCTGCGCGCTTAACTTGTCTTAAATATTTTAAAGCACTTTGAGCATTCATAGCACCGATCAGATATGTTTCTACAAGATTATTTAAACCTGTTGATGCTTGTTCATTGATTAATTCTCCCCCAATTTGCTCCTTTATTTCATTTACACGAGGAGAAAATAACTCAACACTTTTTTCTATAACGCCCAATATCGGAATTTTATATTTAGTGATATGATCTTCTGAAAGCTCTCGTATCCTCGCTATATATTCGAAATCTATTTTATTAAAGAGAACTCCAAAAATTTTTACATTGCGATATTCAAAATAATTTTTTGTAAAAAAGAAGTTATCAATACAATTATCCGAGGATTCAATAGAAACGTAAATTAATTCATTTATTCCTAACGTTTGTGCTATAGACACATCATCTAGGCCTGTCCTTATGAATCTTCTTATACTTGGGTTTCCTTCAATTATAATATAATCTACGTCTTTAATGATCTCATCATATGCATTCTTAATTGTTTGAAGATATTCACCTTTCTTGCTTGCATCAATCAAATCGACATAATATGCGTCTGGAATCGACACTGGAGAGACATGATCGTAAGGATGGTCGGTTTTATAAACCGTATTCAAAATAAATCCTACATCTGGATCAGCTTTATGAGTAAATGTTGCTTTTGGTGTTCCTATTGGTTTAAAATAAGCAAATTTTTTTCCTTCCTTTTTTAATTTCTGAATAAATCCAATTGAGAGAAAACTTTTTCCTGCACGTTCCCTGAACGAACACAAATAAAATGCTTTTACCATTTTTTTCCCTTTTCTTATTTATTTGAACTTTATTATAGTTAATTTATTCATTTCATCTTTTAATTGTTATTTTTATATCTACCGCACTATATCCTTTAACAAACGCTAAAAGCGGATTAATATCTAATTCTACAATTTCTGGAAAATCGTTAACAAGTTGGGAGATCCTTAATAAAACATTGATGATTGATTCAATGTCAGATGACGATTCTCCTCTAACTCCTTGCAATAGATTGTAAATTTTTGTGCTTTCTATTAACTTTTTTACATCTTCTCTAGTAAATTTATAAGATAAAGCAAAAGCTACATCTTGCATAAAATTAGCATAAATTCCTCCCGTTCCAAACATTAAAAGTGGTCCAAATTGAGGATCTCTAGACATTCCAATGATAATTTCATTTACTTTCGGCTCAGCTTTAAAATCAATCATTTCTTGTACTTCTACACCGTATATTTTAGCATTTTGTGGACCGAATTTCTTCGCATTATTCACAATTTGTATGTAAGCTTCAAAAGCATCCTGTTCTGTTTCAATATTTAATAGGATTCCTCCCACATCAGTCTTATGTATGATTTGTGGGCTGACAATTTTCATAACAGATTTCCCAATTTCAGATTGCAAGTTCATAGCTCGTCTGGGAGTTTGGGCTAACCTAGATTTAGGAGACTTTATTCCATAACAATCAAAAACTTCACTTGTCTCGTAACTCAACAAAACTGTTCTCCCATCTTCTCTGACTTTATTAAATATTTCTTTAACTCTTCCTTTTTCTACCTTAAAGCTAGGAATTTCTAAATCATCTAGAGGAATACTTTTTAAATATTCAGCCCGTTTTAAAAGTGTTTTTAAGGAATGAGCTGCTCGGTCTGGAAAATTATAACATGGGATATGATTTTGCTTTAAATAATCCCTACCTTCAGAAATGTTCTTCCCCCCTATGAAGGAGCATACAATAGGTTTTTCGGTTAAATATTTAGATGATATATTATAAATAAGCCGAGCAACTTCAGAAGGATTAGTCTGAGCTTGGGGAGTTACTATAATTAATGCTCCTTCTGTAGTAATATCATTAGAATTAGCTTTACCATTTAGACCAAATACTGTATTTAATGTAAATTCATATCTGTCGGGAGCAGCATCTCCTACAATATCTATCGGATTGAATATGGCTGCTTCTATAGGCAATTTTTCTCTTAATGCATGGAGGATTGGCTCTGAAAAACTTGAGAACTTTAAACTTTCACGCTCAAATGCATCTGTAGCTACAATTCCAGGACCACCAGCATTAGTTATTATAGCAAAAGAATTTTTCTTAGGAATTGGCTGATAAAGAAAAATCTCACCGTAGTCGAATAGATCTTCAATTGTTTTAGCTCTAATTACGCCACATTTACCAAAAGCCAAATCGTAAGCGAGATCTGCTCCTGCTAAAGCTCCTGTATGGCTTGAGGCAGCTCTTGCTCCTGCTTCGCTTATTCCAGATTTTAATATTACAATCGGTTTTTTTCGAGTTGCTTTTGGTAAAACTTCGAGGAATCTATCTCCATCTTTAATACTTTCTAAATAGCATAAAATAACTTTTGTATCCTTGTCATCTGCCAAATATTCTATGAAATCTACAGCCCCTAGATCAGCCTTATTACCCAAGCTTATATTACAAGAGAAACCATATGGAAATAACATACTAGCATCCATCATTGCAGTAAGCATAGCACCTGATTGAGATATCATAGCAATTCCACCTTTTTTTGGGGTCTCTGCTGCAAAAGAACCATTGTAATTTAGCCCAATAAATCCTAAACAATTTGGACCTAAGATTCTCATATTATATTTTTTACCAATTTTTTTGAGTTCTTCTTCTCTTTCTACGCCTTCTCCACCAATTTCTTTAAAACCCGCTGAAATAACAATTAAACCTTTTACCTTTTTTTTCCCGCATTCTTCTGCTGCTTTATTTACAAACTTACTTGGGATAACAAAAATCGCTATATCTATTATATCTTTCACGTCTAAAATGCTCCGAAAGCATGGTATATCATTAATTTTATCCGCATTGGGATTAATAGGAAAAATTTTACCATTATATCCGGAATTTAAAATATTATTAAAAACAGTATTTCCTACCTTTCCTTTCGTCGCACTTGCCCCTATAACCGCAATAGTCTTTGGATTGAAGAAAAATGAGATGTTGTTATTAGCCATTTTTGTA
>JAHQWY010000317.1 GCA_029856445.1 Promethearchaeia archaeon | reverse complement strand
CTGCTATTTTCATTGCTGTTAAACGATCTATATATGGGCCGGTAAATAACAATAAAATCTTTGACTCTTCGGGAGAATAGAGAGCTTTAAGAATTTTTTCTATCTCTTCTGACCATATAACACCCATTTTTTTAGCAATTAATCTATAATCTTCAGACATTTTCATGGAGTATTAGGTAAATATGATGTAAGTATAAATATTTATAACCAAATAAAAATTAACTTTTAGATATTAAAAATAATAATATATAAAAGTAAAGACCATGGAATTAAAAACACTTTTTAGCCCTGAAAAGATTGGCAATGTTGAAATCAAAAACCGAATAGTCCGTTCTGCAACTTATACACATACAGCGAATACTGATGGAACTGTTACAGATGAGTTAATCAAAATTTATTCAGAATTAGCTGCTGGTGGAACTGGATTAATTATTACGGGTATAGTAGCTATCGATGAAGAAGGTAAAATAGATAATGGCCAAGCTGGGCTTTATAATGATTCTCATATTGAAGGTCAAAAGAAATTTGTAAAAACCGTTCACGAATACTCTGAAGTTAAAATTGCTCCTCAGCTTTGCCATTGTGGACGGCAAGGTAGGAATTCAATATCTCCTTCAGCGGTTCTATACCAGGTAACGAAAAAAATGCCTCGTGAATTAACAAACGAAGAAGTTAGAACTGTCATTAAGAATTTTGTCAGTGCGGGACGCAGAGCTTACGAATGTGAATATGATTTAGTACAACTAAATGGGGCTCATTGTTGGTTGCTATCAAATTTCCTTAGCCCATATTCAAACAAAAGAACTGATGAATACGGAGGAAGTACAGAAAAACGAACCAGAATTTTAGTTGAAATATATAACCAGCTAAGAGATGAGGTTGGAAAAAATTTTCCAATTACGATAAAATTACAAACACAAGATTTTGTGGAGGACAGTATAACATTAGAGGAAGGAAAAAAAATTGCACAAATTCTTGTTGATACTGGTTATGATGCAATTGAACCTAGTGGTGGCGGTTTAGAAACAATAATTATGGGAGCAAAACTATATCCAAGTCTTGCGATAAAATCTGAAGACGAAGAAAATTATTTCTTACCAACCATAAAGGAATTTTCTTCAGTCTTAAAAGAAACAAAGGTGATTCTCATGGGAGGGGTCAGAGATCCTCTTAAAGCAGAAAAATTACTTCAAGAAGGTACTATAAATTTCATCGCACTTGGCAGACCATTAATTGTCGAACCTAATCTTCCAAATCGATGGAAGAATGGTGATTTATCAGCTCCGTTATGTACTAGTTGCAATGCTTGTTTTGGTACTATAAGAACCGGCTCTGTGACATGTCCTATAAAAGAAAAACTTCTTAAAGAAAGAGGAAGTTAGAGAGAATGAGTAATAGCGAAGATATTAAAAAGGTTAGAACAATATATCCTTAGTGGGTTTATCCCTACAGTACTAAATCTATCACTTTTAAATAAGATTCTAGCATGTTCAAGATCCCACTTCGCTTCCTCTAACCATTCAATTTCGTACTAGAAAAGTTATTCTATATTTAATATATCCTTCTAATTTTAAAAAACTGGGTACAAAGAAAATTATTAGATCTTGGATTAACAAAAAAATTAATATAAAAAAATTTTAGTTTAATTATGGGAGAAGTAGCACCAGAAATGGGAAATTGTGAAGAATGTGGGGCAGAGATTAATCTCGCTGAAGCGTGGAGAGTAGATGAGAAATTTCTCTGTCAAAATTGTTTTGAGAAATTGGATCTCTAACCGTAGTAGTTTAAATCTTAAAAATTGTTATATCTCTTTAATATATAAAAAATTTTATAACCTTACTAAATTTTGAGCTAATTTTTATCCAGATCTGGTAAATTTTTTCCATATAAATAAGCCTTCATTTATTTCTAATAAAAATGTAAACAATATTTTTATATGGGTGTGATTAATGTATGCAAATTACATGTATTATCTTTATAAAGTTAAATTCACTATTACTTTTATTATGAAGGCAATCGTATATACAAGATATGGAGGACCAGAGGTTTTTGAATTAAAGGAGGTTGAAAAACCTACTCCTAACGACAATGAAATACTTGTAAAAGTTTATGCAACAACAGTCAATGCTGCAGTGAGGATAGCCCGAAGTGGAACACACCCAGATTCCAAATTATATACTGTAATGGCCCGAATGTATTTTGGGATCAGAAAACCAAGAAGACCTATACTAGGATATGAGCTTTCTGGTGTAATTGAAGCGGTGGGCAAAGATGTAAAACAATTTAAGAAGGGTGACCAAGTTTTTGGGAGTACAACAGGATTGAAGAATGGTGCTTATGCTGAATACGTTTGCCTCCCTGAAGAATGGAAGAGAGGGATGGTTGCAATAAAACCGAGCAATATGACCTATGAAGAAGCAGCTGCCGTTATTACTGGGGCATCAACATCATTACATTATCTTAAAAAAGCAAATATTCAAAGCGGACAAAAAGTACTTATCTATGGAGCTTCTGGAAGTAATGGTACTTTTGCAGTACAGCTTGCTAAGTATTTTGGAGCTGAAGTTACTGGAGTATGCAGCACCACGAATTTAGACATGGTGAAATCTATAGGAGCTGATAAGGTAATTGATTACACTAAGGAAGATTTTACCCAAAGTGGTGAACTTTATGATATCGTTTTTGATGCTGTTGGGAAGAGCTCACCTTCACACTGCAAGAAAGTATTAACTCCAAACGGGAAATTTATAACAGTATTAAAGGGATCCTACGAGGAAAAGAATGAAACTTTAGTTTTCCTCAAAAAAATTATTGAGGAGGGAAAAATAAAATCAGTTATAGACAGGAGTTATCCCTTGGAACAGATGAGTGAAGCTCATGAATATGTTGACAAAGGACACAAAAAAGGAAATGTTGTAATAAAAGTTGCGGAGTGATTGAATTATGGATGATGTGAAGATAACTCTTTCAATCCTATGGGTAGCTTGTATGTTATGTTATTTGTTAGGTGATGTGCTGTGAATCTTTGCTGGAGATTTCACGCCAGGAGAAATTGAAGGTAAAATAGTCTCTTCGAATATGTACCTAGGAATAGCAGTAATTATGGTGATACCTATTATTATGAGTGTTCTAACCTTGATATTGGACAGTTCGATTAATAAATGGATAAATATCATAGTAACAATTTTCTTTATCCTTTTTAATCTCATAGGAATAAAGGGATATAAAGCCTATGATATATTTTTATTTATTGTGAGTTTTGGGTTTAATATACTAATTGTTTTGTATGCATGGAATGGCTTGTAATAATTTTTGGGAGATATTCATGAAAGCGATAGTATGTAATAACATAATAACAAAACCAGTAATACTTGAAGATAAATTAGGTAAATATTATAAATAGAAAAAAATGATTCTTTATAAGAAAGTGAAAATTATGAAGTATAAATTGGAGGTTTTCGCTTGAGCATCGAAATTTGGTTATCTGGTTTTCTTTTCCTGCTTATTTTAGTTTTACAAATTGCAATGGCTGTATTTGGTTATATATTGGAACCAACCCCGAAACATTATGAATCAGACTATAAACTGCAGAATTTTAACACCGATCCAAAAAAATTTAAAATTAGCATAGGGTTAGCACTTATTGAGCATTTTTGCGTCATTACTCTTGCTATAATGTTGTTTTTTGTTATTGGGCCATACAATATATTGTTTGGGATTTTTTTGACAATGTTTCGAGTACCAGAAGGTGCGATCCAGGTCTATATTGAGAAAGATTATTGGGGGCTCCTAAGTTTAGCAAAAAAATACTCAGTTGCTAGTGGTACGGAGAAGGACTCATTAATGGATTCATATCGTAGCATTCTTAAAACTAAAAGCACAAGATTCGCATTTGCGATGATCGGTTGGTCCGTTGGTACACTCGCTTTTTCAATTGCGTTAGTTCTCTATAGTTTAACTCTCGCGTTTATTGGATGGTTAGGAATTGTAACTAGTATTTTAATTGGCTTCTCTAATGGGATGAAACTTGTAAAACCTGACGTTAAAGCTTATGAAGCATTGTCATCTGTTAGTGGTTTATTGGCGATTCTATTTGAGGTGCTTATTGGAGGATGGTTATTATTTTTTGGCATCTCCTAAATGTAGTCATTAATGTGAAAAACAATAACAAGATTTAAACTAACTCTTTTTCTTTTTTTTAAAAAAAATATTGCAAAAGAAAGTTTAAATTCAATTTAAATCCAAATTTTCAGCTAATTGAAAAAAATATAGGTATTTTTTATTCCACACCTTAATCTTTTA
>JAHQWY010000316.1 GCA_029856445.1 Promethearchaeia archaeon | reverse complement strand
CGTTTCTCTCAGCTACCAAATTTCCCGTTTCATAATCGCATTCTCCACGGTATCAAGCACCTACGACTACGCCATCAGCACCTTTCCCTATTGCTCTCATCATAAGAGAAGGGGTCACTCTTCCAGTACAGTTTATTCTAACTGGTCTCAATGTAGCAGGATATTGAGCTCGAATAGTTCCCGCCATATCTCCTGCTCCATATCCTCATTTCCAACAGAGGAAGGCTAATATTTTAATATTATTATTCGATTTACTTGCCATTTTATACACCTCTCTAAATCTCCTCTAAAATTGCATCGATTTGTTTTTCATATTGAGGTTCTCTATAGTATCTCAAGGTGATAGCTTCTGAAGGGCAATTAGCCAAACAAGTTCCACAGCCTCTACATAATATCTCATCTATTTCAGCGCCATCATCACTTACAGTTATAGCATTATAAGGACAATTAAGTTCACATAATCCACATTTTGCGCATTTTTCCTTATCTTCAACTGCTGCTCGGATTAAGAGTATACGATATTTATCCTTACCCATAAGTCTAGCTAAAGAGGATGCTGCTGCTCGTCCTTGAGCAATAGATTCAACGATTGATTTTGGCCCTTGACTAACTCCAGCTAATACAATCCCAGGAATTTTTGTATCAATTGGATTCAGTCTAGCATGGAATTCTTTAAAGAATCCATCTTGGCTCATCTCAAGCTTAAGCATTTTTTGAATACTTTCTACTCCTTTTGCGGGTACCATTGATGCTGAGAGTACAACCATGTCAAATTCCAATTCTTTTAATCCACCCGAGCTTAATGTATTTTGCATGACAATTTTAAGATTATGAGTGTTTGGATCTTCTTTTATCCGGCTAATATTCGTTCTAATATATTTTATTCCTTCTTTTCGTGAAAGAGTAAAATATTCCTCGTAATCTTTCCCTGCTGCTCTCATATCCATATAAGCGACCGTGATGTCTGCATCAGGAGAATGTTGTTTAATCAGTTTGCTATTCTTTATTGAGATCATACAGCAAACTCCAGAACTACAGTAGGTATTCATATTTAAATCTCTAGATCCCACACATTGAATAAATAGAATTCTTTTTGGTACCTTTCCATCTGATGGTCGAACAAGATGTCCAAGAGTGGGTCCATTTGGTGCAAGTATTCTCTCAAGTTTTAATTGCGTAATTACATTTGGATATTTATTATAGCCTAAATATCCTGTGGGTGGCTCAAATTCATCCCAACCAGTAGCAACAGCGATAGATCCCACATTTAATTCTATTATTTCATCTTTTTGATCAAAATCAATCGCATCTACTTCGCATGCAGCTTTACAGAGCTCGCATTTAATACATCTGTTCATATCAATTTGAGCTAATGAGGGGACTGCTTGTGCGAATGCTGAATATATAGCTTTTCTTGAATCTAACCCTTCATTGAATTCATTGTAACCATAAGCAGGACAAACTTCCCAGCATGCTCCACAACCATTACAGTCATTATTTACATACCGTGCCCTCTTACGGATTTTCACGGTAAAATTCCCAACAAATCCTTGTACATCTTCTACTTCACTATAGGTATACAAATTAAGTCCTTGTGTTCTTGCAGATTGAAGCATCACCGGACCTAATATTCATATACTACAATCATCTGTTGGAAAAGTACGGTCAAGTTTTGCCATTTTTCCGCCTATTGTCGGTTTTTTCTCAACTAAGTGCACTTCAAATCCTTCTTCAGCTAAATCAATACCTGCAGATAAACCAGCAACACCTCCACCAATTATCAGAGCTTTTTTTGTTATATCAACTTCTTTAATTAAGATCTTCTCTAATACTGCGGCTCTTGCGACAGCTGCTCGTAGAGCATCTTCAGCAACTTTCTGAGCACCTTCTTTATCTTGTCTGTGTACAAAGCTCGAATGCTCACGTATATTTGCAAATTCCAAATAGGAAGAGTCTATGTTCATTGATTCTAATACACTTTTAAAGACTGGTTCGTGAGTTTTTGGTGTACAGGACCCTACAACTAGTCTATTTGCATTAGCTTCAATCATTTTTTCCTTTATAAACTCAGCTCCAGGCTCAGTTCATAAACTTATATAATCTATAGCCTCAACTACATTTGGAAGTGTCTTTACAAATTCTCCTAATTTTTTTGTATCAATTATTTCTGCGATATTTAAACCTCATTGGCATATAAATACGGCAATCCTTGGAATATCATCATCGGTTTGAATAGTATTACTTTTTGTCTCTACCATTGCATGTCTTACCTTTCTATTTTTGTAATTTCCTCCATTTTTTTATAATATTTTTATAGAAAATGTAAATATTCTATTTTAATTAAATAAATTTAAATCAAAAATGTTTCTTATATCTTTTATAATATTATGAGTTAAAAATCATTTTAAAAATAAAATTAGTTGTAAATATTTACAATTACACTTATATTACCGATACATATGTTATTTCAAGATAATGTAATGAAGGATTATGTACCTTTCATTATCGCCGGTTTTCTGATATTTGGTGGCATTGTTATTCTAAAAATTGGTTTAGCTATAACAAAAGCTGAATCAAAAACGAATTTTAAATGGGTTGCAGCTAGTTACCTTATTCTATATGGGGTAACCTTATTTGTAAGCAGTCCAATGCTTCTTGAAATGTTCATATCTGAGATGGAATGTCAGGGAGTACCTGATTGTTATTATGGACCTGATGGAGGGATGATAGCAATAAGCATTATTTTTTCAGTTTTCTTGGTTCTAAATCTTATCAACATTATTCATAAACCAGGGTTACCCCGTTCTTTTATATTAACAATATTAATACTGGGTCCAATTATTGGAGCCAATTATCTAATATTTAGAAATATAGGGAGCGTTATTTAATAATCCTAGAATTAATTTAAATACCGATTTCTCTGTTGATTAGGATATTCATTTCAATAATCTTATCTTTAGCGGCCTTACTAAAATCATGTTGAGAATACTTTTCATTCTTATTGTAAGCATAAATTATTCCTCGAGAAGAATTAACTATTCCTCCTAATCCATTTTTATAGAATCCATATTTAAGGTCTTTTGCTTGAGCTCCTTGTGCTCCATAACCAGGAATTAATAGAAAGGAATTTTCTATAATTTTTCGTACTTTTTCTAGTTCTTTAGAGTAAGTAGCACCAACCACTGCCCCTAAATTTGTAAAATCTAAAAATTTTTCTAAATTTGATGTCCAATCTCTGACTAATTGAGCCATTAAGATGTAATTTCGTTTTAGGACGTGTTCATTACATTTATATTCAGAAATCTCATTAGATATACCTAATATCTTAGTACTGAATAAATCTTGAAAATCAGAACTGCTTGGGTTTGAAGTTTTTACTAGAACAAATACTCCTTTCTCTTTATAATTAAGGAATGGTTTAACACCATCAATTCCTAGATAGGCGTTTATTGTACAAGCGTCTGCATTATAATTTTTAAATATCGAATAGGCATAAGCTTCTGAAGTAGAACCAATATCATTTCGCTTCGCGTCCAAAATTACCAATAGGTCATTTTTATGAGCATATCTAATCGTTTCTTTTAAAGAACTTAAAGCCTCATATTTTTCGTAAAAGGCAATCTGGGGTTTAATAACAGGGATTAATTCATAAGTATTTTCTATTAAACTTTTATTAAATTCTAGAATTATTTTATCAGGATTATTAAATTCATTAATAAGATATCGAGGGATTTCACCTTCTTTATCCATTCTAGGATCTAATCCCATAGAGATTACGCTTTTCTTTTCTTTTATTAATTGAATTAGGTGTTCAATAAAATACATAATACTTCACACTATCTTTTATAATAATATCTACAGAAGTAAAATAAATTATTATCGATTTATTTAGGATTCTTCATACTCATCGATCATCCCATAGATTTCATCAATTAGATCTTCAACTAATATAGTTTTTTGTTCTTCAGAAACCATATTTTTTATAGTTACTCTATTTTTTTCCATTTCATCTGGTCCAACAATTAGAGAAATTATAACTCCTAATTCACTAGCCTTTTTCAGCTGATTCTTTAGGTTCTTAAACCTATAATCAATTATGCATGGAAAATCTTCTTCTCTTATAATACGAGCAAGATCTAAGGCATAGATAGAGACATCCTCATTTATGGATGCTATATAAATAGTATCTGAATAATCTTTCTCTTTGATATCTTCTGGAATTAAATTATATGTACTTAGAAATAAATAGAGAGTATAAACACCCATACCAAATCCAGTACCAGTTATTTTCTCATCTGAGAAAATTGAG
>JAHQWY010000315.1 GCA_029856445.1 Promethearchaeia archaeon | reverse complement strand
AGCTGGTATATCCATAATTTTCCTGTCTATCCAAGAATAGACTTTTTCTATCTTTTCTTCTATAAAATGTAATGCTAACCAGAATTTATGATATCCATCGTCAAATACGCATGGAGATCCAACTTCCAAACCACCACCACAGGTTTTTGGATCATATCTCCATCTCCATGCACTAGGGGGAACCTCCCACCCTCCTCCTCCAAAAGCTTCCAGTGTTTTAATATGAATTGAATTTACCTCCCCAATGATTCCTTCTTGTATTAATTGTTTTGCTTTCATTATTGGAGGGTAGAATGTGAAATTTTCATATACTTTAAGCTTGATCTTATTCTTTTTACAGGCTTTTATCATCCTATCACATTCTTCAATGCTATTTGCCATCGGTTTTTGAACGCTTATTCCTTTTATTTCTTTTTGAGCAGCATAAAGTGTTACTTCGGAATGTAAATGATGTGGTAATAAGATTTCTAAGATATCTATTTCCTCGGAATCAAGCATTTCTTTATAGTTTCGATAAGTTCTGATGTCAGAGCTCAGGTTAAATTTATTAACTTTTTCTTCTGCATTTTTATTTCTGTTATCACAGAGACATGTAATTTCTGCATCATCATCATCCAAATAACCCAAAACATTAAGATTAAAAATTACTCCACACCCTATTATCCCTACTTTCAGTTTAACCATAATATCTCTACTTTTATTCCTAAATAACTAAATCAATATATCTTTAATTATGGTAAATAAAAAAAAGAGTTTTTTAAAGAAGAAAAAAATATCAAGGATTAGGATTATATTAAAAAATAAAAAAAAATATTATTAATTGGGGTGATTTAGAAGTAGTGTCTTTACGCGCTTCTAAAACGCTCCGCCAAAATTTTTATTAGTTCTCACTTACATCAATTTTCTTAGGTGGCTTTTTATTAAATGTCACTTTTAAGAGCCCGTTTGCCATTTTTGAGACTATTGTATCTGTATCTGCATCAATAGGCAAAGGAATATCCATGTTTACATCAATAAACATAAAACCTTTCCAAAAACTTGGCCAATACCATTCTTTAGGTGATTCTTGTTCCTTTTTTTCTTCCTGTAAATTCTCTTTCTCGGGAATCTTTGGTTTCTCAGCTTTAATGTTAAGGTGTTTATTAATTAAAGAAACTTTAACTTCTTCCTTTGTACGACCAGCTAAGGGGACTGTAATTAAATAGCTATCTCCAATATCTTCTATGTTATATGGTATATGACTTCCTATGAACCCTTTCATAAAATGTCTCGCCAAATGCTTCATTTTATGTATCTGCTGAGCATTAAATGGAAACCATCCCTCCATCCCTCTACGACCATGAGGTCGAACATGAGTACTTTCATTACACATTTATTATTTCCTCCATATCAGTAATTTGTTTAACATGTTTTTGGTAATCTTATGAATACATGTCCTCATCAATAATTTCAATAGGTTTAGATTTTTCTTTTCGGGCTTTTCTTATTTTTTCTAAAATTGAATTAAGTTTAACAATCTTATCTTCAATCATGCTTATCTTCTCTTCAAGTCTCTTTTTGGATGATTTAAGTTTTCTAATAGAATCTTCAATATGCTTTTGATTCTGCAAAGACAAATCTGACTCATTTACCTCTTTATCAATAATAGATCTATGATATGGAAAACTACAAAACATTGTTTCAACATTTCTTTTAATCCGTGGGAAATCACTAACAATAGTAAAGATATAATCCATAAGTGAATGCATACTTGGAAAAATATTTTCATCTAAAACATTTTTGAGTTCATTTTCACCTTTTTCGGTAATATAATATTTCTTTTTTAACCTACTTCCTTCAATAGTTTCAGAAATCTTGACAAAACCCTTTTCTGCTAACCTTTCCTTTAATAAAGGATAAATTGTTCCTGCTGATCCTTTCCATAAACCTTTAAACCTTTCATTTATCAAATGAGTAATTTCGTAGCCTGTAATCCCTGGATTGTTTTTAATGATATTCAGCACTAGAATTTCTAAACCTGAAATTGTTTTTGTATTATAACCACTAAATCTTTTACCAAAAAACATTTTAATCACTTAATTATTCGATCTACAATATATTCGAAAAATTATATATATCGTAAATCGAACATTACTTAATAAAAGCAAACACGCATTTATAAATGTTGGGGTTGAATTATTCTAATATTATAGTGTGTTTAATTACCAGCAGGGGATTATTCAATTATTCTTAAAAACACAATATGAAATCGTAAGATTTAAAAAATTATTTAAATTTTCAACTTTTCCATTAATAGTTATGCCAATCCTAGGAATAGATTATGAAAAGTGTATTAAATGTCAAGAATGCATGAAGGATTGCCCTACTCAAAATTTTTCGTTAGGAGAGGATCAAAATAAAATACTTTTTAATGGTTCAAGGTGTATTCTTTGCGGGCACTGTATTGCTGTTTGTCCGGAAGATGCGATAAAATATGAAAATATGAAAGATACTGCATTAGTTTTTGAGAGTAATCAAGATCCAAGCGAGCTCATTGAATATGAAGTATTACATCAATTTTTACGTGCTAAAAGGTCAATTAGGCACTATCAAAACAAAAAGGTACCACAAGAAATAATTAATAAGGTAATAAATTCTATGAGATATGCCCCTTCTGGAGCAAATATGCGATTTTTTAGATCTTTAATTATTAGTGATGATGACAAAAAGAATTTATTAACAGATGCGATTATTAATACTTTAGAATCAAGGGATACAAGAGAACATTTTCAAGGAATGCGTATGAAGGGATTGGATCCCATATTTTTTAATGCTCCTCATATACTTATTTTTAATTCTAAAAATCCTTGGGACACTCGAAATGTTACTATTGCTATGACATATGGGATGTTAAGTGCTCATTCGTTGGGTTTAGGAAGTTGTTGGATTGGATTTGCCCATGGAGTTTTACAGGATCATCCCGCAATCGCAAGGAAATTTACAGGAATTGAGACTTATATTCTAGGTGTAATGATTCTTGGTTATCCAGCGGTAAAATATTTTCGAGCTCCACCACGTCCTCCAATGGAGATTAAAGAACTATAAGTCTATACTACCTTACAATTATAAAATTGTTTATGTATTAAGAGCTTGCTGAAACAATTTTTCAGCATGTTCAAATATTAATTGATTTATTGATGGTATAAAGTTTTTAACTAACTCTTCATCCCATATAAGAGCGGAACCACGATTAAACATGACAATCATACCAAAACTCCCTTCGTTAGTCTTTTTGAAAACCATATTGGAACTATATCCTGGAGTTGCACCCCCATGTCCTGTAATGTTCTCAGAAAAGAGAGCCCATCCAAGTCCATAGCCTTCATTGTCGAAACCTTCTGTTGATGTTCCCCCAAATGGTACATGTTTTGAATGCATTAATTCTACGCTTCCGGGATCTAATAATTGAGTTCCGTTTATTTCTCCTTGATTCATATAAGTGATTAGATAATTAGCCATGTCTAATATCGTGCTTCTTATTGAGCCTGCTCCCGTTACATTGATATTATAAAGAGGATACTCAAAATTAGCACCATCTTTCCATTCATAAGGAATAGCGTGCTTATCTAAAAAATCTTCGTAGAGATATCCACTATCTGTCATATTTAAAGGATCAAAAATATTCTCTTGAACATAATCTATTAATGACTGATTTGTAACTTGTTCTGCTAAATATCCAAGTAACTGAAAACCAGCATTAGAATAACGATATTCAATCCCAGGGCGTCTATACCAATTATACGAGTTATAATAAAGGCCTGTAGAATTTAGACTACCATTTAAAAACTCCCCTAAAGTAGGACGATGTGCAAAGGGAATAATATCAGGGCCCAAATCCAAATTTTCATTTATCCATTCAATAGTCTGATTATCAAAATAGTATTCAAGAGACCAATACAGGTTAGTATTTAAACCTGATTTATGCGTTAAAAGCATACGAATTGTTATAGGATCTCCTGGATAACTAGGATGTCTCACATCAAAAGGGAGATGTTTATTGATATCATCATCCAGATTAACTAAACCACTTTCATTAAGTTGAAGTATAACGGTTGCTGTAAATGTTTTAGTTATTGATCCAATCATATACACTGTATCTAAATCTGGTTGCTCACCAAAACCATTTACCCAAATAAGGCTTTCATTAACTACGATCCCCGCAGCTAAAGAAGGAATATCATATTTATCCATTACCTTTTTTATTTCTGAATCAAGAGATTCTTGGGACGGTAATAGAGTAGTAATAACAAAATAAGATCCTAATCCCGCACTAAC
>JAHQWY010000314.1 GCA_029856445.1 Promethearchaeia archaeon | reverse complement strand
AATTTTTATTTATATTTCAGAAAATCTCCTGATCGCATTAATTTAGTTGGACGAAAATAATTTTTTCCCGATTTTTCCGCAAAGTCATCTAATAAAATACACCATTCTTGATATTTATCCATTCCTAATTCGAATGGACCACGCGAACGCATTCCAGCAATCATGGTTTTATCAATTGTTTCATAACTCGAAACAATTCCTTCTTCTAAGAGTCTACATCCTTCATTCATTTGAAGAGCCATGAAACAGTCCATAATTCCAAGGTTAGCTTTTTTTGCTCCATGAGTAATGGGTTTTCCATCTTCGGACCATTCAAGATAACCTTTTCCTGTTTTTCTTCCTAAATTACCTTCATTAATTAGTCTGTTCAAAGTTTTTCCTACAGCAAAATCGGGAGAAACTTTTTCTTCAAAATACTTAGCAGTGTTATAAATTACATCTAATCCTAAGTAATCCCTTTTTGCTAGAACCCCCATTTGATTAGGAACAACAAGATCTTCATTAAGATCTTTCCATTGAATAGCTTTTTCCATTGCGACATCAGTTAACCAATCTATATAGGCTCCACTGGTAATCGTTAATCTATTAACGATAAATCCCGGACTTTCTTTTTCAATTCGTGCTACAAATTTTTTTCCTCTAATGCAAGGAAGTGATTCACCAATGGCTGCACTAATCTCAAAAGTTTCATCAGAAGTTTTTTTACCTCTTATAAGCTCGATTAATTCAAGTACAGGTATAGGTATAAAAAAATGCATACCAACTACTTTATCAGGTCTACCCGAATTAGAAGCTATTTCTGTGATACTCATTGTAGATGTATTTGTAGCTAGTATTGTGTGTTTAGGAGCAAAATTACCTAATTTTTTGAAAATTGACTGTTTAAGATCCATGAATTCAGGTACAGATTCAACGATAAAATCAGCTTTAGCAGCTTTCTCAAAATCTTTTTCTATAACTAGTTTTTCCAAAAGATTTCTGGTAGAGTTTTCTTCTAATATTCCTTTTGTTTCTAGTTTTTTAAATCCCGTCTCAATAAAATTGGCTGCTATATCTAAAGTTTTCTGAGTTCTTGACCACAAATTCACTTTTTCAAATTGGTTGGACATGATAGCTACTTGAGCAATTTCACGCCCCATTGTACCCGCTCCTATAACTGAAAACTCCTTAAAATTACTAATATCAATCAATAGAACATTTTAAAATTATTATTTTTAATAAATTAAATAAGTTAAGAGGATAATAAAAGTTATAGTTAAAAATCCTTTTTTAAGATAAATTTTCCTCTTATGCTATTTTCAGCTTATCCTTTTTAGATCTTAGATTGTAAAAATATACCATGAGAGCATCATAGTTCCAATACCTAGAAAAATAGAAATGGGGAGACCTGGTAATATTTTATTCCTTTTAAGACCCATTATTGTAATTCCTGTTCCGATTATTATAGCTATAGAAGTTAAAATCATAATAATTAGATTATTTGTTTGCACAAGAGCACTGGAAGTAAGCATACTATAAAATGCTAAATCCCCAATTCCGATTTCCAATTTTGAAGTATCATAAGTATATTCACCGCTATCTATTTTCTCTTTTAATTCTGCTTCTGAAAAATCGCTATTATTGTCATATGAGACGATGTCAATTAATTGCTTTATGGGACCATGCTTGTATAAAACAGCAAACATGTCCCATAAGGAAATTCCTATTAATATCGCCAGAGTGGTCCAAAGAGGCATCAAAACACCCATAGAAGCACCAATCAATAAACCGATATATAACACAATGAAATTTTTTAATCTAATTGATTTTGAAGTAAAATATCTGTAAATCATAAAAATAGTGTATACAGCTGTAAGAAAAATTAATTCAATATCAAGAATATAGTATAATTTTGGATAATTAGAAAAAGATAAAAATAATATTATTTCCCCAAAAAACCATGTTTGGAAAAATGTTACCATCCCAAATCCTATTCCAAAAATGTAGATTAAAGAGCCTACACCTTTCTTTTTAATAATATAGATGATAACAAAGGCAGAGAAACCTGCTACTAAAGTATATATAAGCCCATTAATTATTCCACCAACTGCTCCGTATTCACTTTCCGAAAAATATCCTCCATCAATTTGAACTCCAGCTTCTATATATGTTAAATATGCTAGAATCCCCGCAATTAATACAACTAGAATTATCGGAACGGGATAAAGTGTTCTTTTAATCCTATATGTTGGGAAATAATGAGGTATAAATTCTTTACTAATAATCTTTTTGTCTAAATCTATACTCTCTAAGGGTTTTTCAAATTCCTCTCCCCTTGGTTCTATTTCTTCTGAATTTTTTGAATTTTCAACCATAATAATAGACTAAATTTTCAGTCAAATTGAAATATTTTATTTTATAATATAATTAATGATTTAAATACCTATTATTAATGAATTTAAACTATTTTTATTTTAAGAGAATGATTAGTTTAGATAGCCTAAATTCTGAATTTGACGCATAATGCCTAAGTTTGAAAAGTATGAGCAGAAAATCCGCAAGTACAAGGAAAAACTAAAAAAACTTGTGACAAGAATAGGAATTTTTTCTTCCGAAGAATTTGAATTAGTAGATGGAGAGTTAAAGAAATTAATATTACCTTGTCATTTGGGAATTTTATTTTATTCAGATTTTGATATTGACTTATTTAGAAAAATTAAATCCTACTTATATCAAGTATTCGATTCCTATTTTTTTGAGATTAGAAATTTGGGACAAATTAGCTTTTCAAAAAAACTTCTCTCTAAAGGTGTAAAAAAAGAGTATAAAGAAACAAAAGGTATAAATGATAAATTAAGGATTCATCCTACTAATAAATTTTATCAATCCTTAATAGATATTAGAACGAAAGAAAAGCTTGGTATGATAATTGCACTCACAGATCTTCCTATTTATTCAAGCAGTGATGATAATATCTTATTTTTATTTGGAGAAACTCACTTAAAACATCGGTGTGGTGTAGTATCTACACTTAAATTGAAAGAACAATTTTATGATAGACAAAAAGATAATTTATTATTTGAAGAGAGAGTTATCAAGGAAATTATTCATGAAATTGGACATCTTTTAATAGGATTTACTCATTGCGAGGAAAAATCCTGTGTTATGAGATTTTCTAAGGATATTGACGAAATTGATAAGAAATCCTATTATCTATGTGAAAATTGTAAAAATAAGTTAAATAAAATCAGAAAAGATTTCAATTTCTAATGATATTACTCATTTAAAAACTAACTATAGGCAATTTGTGGATAAATTCCTTTACTAATTCTACTCTTTCTTTCCGTTCTTTTTTATAATACCTGAGAGGGTAAAGTTCATTTATCAAAAATTTATATAATTTTACCCAAGTTTTTGCAACAGTACTTATCCTATAATTTTCAGCAACATTCCTAGCATTCTTACCCATCTCAAGTCGAAGATCATCATCTTTGAGTAATTTTATTGTTTGATCCTTGAATTCGTCTAAATTTTGGCTTAAATATCCAGTATGCCCATGTCTTATTACATCTGAAATTCCAATACTATTAGAGCCGATACATGGGGTTCCTTGAGCCATACTTTCCAGAAGAACTAATCCTTCTGCTTCTATCCAAGACCATAGACAAGAAAGATCTGCAGTGTTGTAAAGTTTCAGTAAGTCGTTGAAAGGAACTCGTCCCAGATAAGAGACAAAGTCTTTATATTGTTTCTTTTTAATCAATTTTAAGACTTGGTTCGTTAATGGTCCATCACTACCTACTAGTACTAGATGTGAATTGGGTACTTCTTTATTAATTTTCTTAAATGTTTTAATAATGCTTAATTGATGTTTCTCAGGAGAAAGTCTTGAAGCATATAATAAAATCTTTTTATTGTCTAAATTATATTTATCTCTAATCCCATTTTCCTTTATGTCAGTAAAATAGCTATCATGGATCCCATTTGAAAGACAGATGATTGGTTCTTTAAATCTCTGTTTTCTAAGCAAATTTTTCTTGGATTTAGTAGGCACTGATACAAGATCATATTTATCTAAGATATGTCTTTCATAACGCCAAACCCAATCCATTTTAGATAAAAGACCACCCACTAAAGGTATATAATGAGACGTATAAAATGAAAGCGGGGAATTATGAGTTCCGACCATTGGGATCCCAATATATTTAGACCAGTTTATCGCCATACTACCAAATGTTGCATGTGTATGAATGTGAGCAATATCTAAATAATCATGCTGACAGAAAAAATATTTATGGATAGGAAAGCTTAGAACAAATCCAGTTTTAGGTGCTATTTT
>JAHQWY010000313.1 GCA_029856445.1 Promethearchaeia archaeon | reverse complement strand
GGAATTAAACCTATCATTAAATATGGTCTACGACGTCCCCATCGAGTTTTTGTATGATCTGATAAAAAACCAATCATAGGATCGTTAAAAGCATTCCAAATTGTCCATAGTATGAAAGCAAAAGTTATTGTTAAAGCCTCTAATCCTACAGCGGTAAAGTAGAATGAAAATACCCAGGTATTAAACGCACTATTAATAAAAAACAGAGCAAATGAAGACATTCCAAAACTCCATTTCTGACGTTTATCATAACCCTCAAATTTCGTTTCTTGTTGTAGTTTTGAATCACTCATTACTTTCATCAAAAAAATTATATCCTTCTTATTATATTTGAGGGATTTCTTAAAATAGATTTCTATATTAAGCGAAATAGACTAAAATGTAAATATAAATTAAAGAAAAATGAATTAGGTCAATACTTGGGTATCAATGAATGGGTGCTAATCTAGTGTTTTGAATATTTTTCAATAATATAATTCTGTAATGACCAAGCATATTTTTTAAGGTTTAAAATCATGATTTTCTGTTGAACTTCTCTTAAATAAGGTACGTCTAATTGTTTAAATAATGATTTTAAATTATCTATAACGTCAAAAATTTCCACAATTATTTCCCAATCATTTTTCCATTCGTAATCTTGTAATTCTTCTATTAATTCCATTTTAACTACCAAAATTTAAATTCGAGATAATAAATTCTCTGAGCTTATCCATAAAAACATAGCTTTTTAAATGTTTAGATAGTCGTAGTTTTCTAATGAAATATGAAAAAAAGAAAAACAAAATTATTTAAATAATGCGCACTCTAAGGATTTACTTGGTTGTTATTACAACTGTCTCAGATACGTTTTGCATTAACCGTAATCTTCTCTCAGGCTTTCCAGAATTCATTAGGATTCCTATAATGAAATCTATTAATAAAAGAAAACTACCTGCTTTGAGTAGATTATTCAAGACATATTTATCTGGAGTCGTGGGTTTGAATGTCTTTTCATCCACAGTTCTTAATTTTAACGCAGCTTTTCCTAAAGTCTGACCACTATTAAAGTTTTCTAAAAGGAAATAATATAAGAATCCAATTGCATAGTTAACAAAATAAGACTGCCAAAACATCCGTAATGGATTATAATCAAAAGGTAGAAGAATTAACCATCCAATGATTGATATAATTATCCCATCTATTATTATCGCTACCAATCTAGGTATAAAATCAGCATAAACACCATCTCCTAGGCTCTTCTCTACGGTTGGTTGAACTTGTTGCTCAGGAACTGCATCTGTTTTTTCAGGCCTTTCTCTTAAATCAGCACCACAGGCATCACAAAAAGAGGCGTCTGAATCAAGTTTATTCCCACATTTAGGACAAAATTTTAATGCCATTTTCAATACATCAAATTTTTATTATTAATTGTAATTTATCTGTTAGGAATTAATATTTTTCAATCTATTAAAGGTTTTTATAGTCTATTTTATAATTAATAGTCTAAAAGGATCTTTATTGGAAGGAATTTTTTTTTTCTATTAGATATAGAGCTGAAATCCTTTTTCTATTAGTTCTCCTGTTTCTTTAAAATCAGAGACGTTTATTAATCTATTTAGATCTTGAATTTCAAGCAATTCATCTTTATACTTATTCCTAAACTCAAAAGCAAAATTCTCCATTAATTTCTGTAATATTGCATTTTTTCTATTGGTAATTAGGACAACGGCAAATCCAAATTCATCATAATTTACAATAATATCAGTGTTCCTAGTCTGAAGGACATCAATTTGATCATGTTTATCCACAAATTCAGATATAATATGATTAATACCAATAAGAATATTCCCCCAGATGGCAGAATCTAATTCACCTGGAGATTTACTAAATTTATAGGAATATAGCAATATCCCAGATTTATGATATATGTTAATATAATAAATCTTATTTGTTAGTTCTAAGAACATTTCTGGTTTTTTAAGTAGCATTACACAATAACCAAAAATTATGAACCAAAGAGAAATGATATGTAGTTCTCTAAAAACTGGCAATTTAAAGAAAATATAAAATATATATAATAAAATGGGAATAGGAAAAAAGACTGTAGTTCTTATCAAATCTTTGGTTTTTTCTCTATTCCTCGCATTATTATGAATTAGATAAGAGAGAATGAAGTAATAAAATGCATTTGAACATTGATAAATTGTAATTAATATCCCTGTAATAATATTATAAGTGTAGTTTAACTGAGATGGATCGAATATAATGAAAGGGGGAGATTCTGATATGTTGATATCAATCATTATTGAATTGGGAAGAAATAGAGCCCCTGTTAATAATCCAAATAAAGCTATAAAATATAAAAAGGGAAAATCTGGCAATATTTTATAATGTCTTAAAAATGTATAAATTATTGTGTTTAATAACAAACTGATAAGCCCAGAAATAATCGAGATTTTCCATAAAAGAGTGTTTATACTTTCTGAAAAGAAAACAGTGACCGAGATTATAAAAAGAGAAGAGTAGACTATTATTATGTTAAATATTGTTAAAAAATTTAGAAATGCCATTAATTTTATTCCATAGTTTGTATGATAAAGTATAATATGAATTAGAGCAAAAACAGATACACATAATATAAAAAAATATCCAATACCCAAAATTGCAAAAAAAATAGCATACATGATAAAATCTAATATATTAAAGTAAATTGCTTTTTTCTATCCAAATTGAAATTTCAAACGATTCTTCCAATGAATATAATAGAACATTAGTTTATAATTAAGATTTTTTCATATTTATATACATTTTTGTTAAATATTAATGATTATCAAAATGAAAAAACAGGATTATTTTAATAAAAATTTCATAATGGATTATTGTTCTATAATGTATGGAGCAAAAAATTCTGTAATCAATTCTTTAGCGTTCCCAAACTCTGAAACATCTATTAGCCCTTTCATATTTTTCAATTTTTCTCCATTTAATTTTGAAAAATTTAGCATGAAATTTTGAACTGCTTTTATAATAAAAGTATTTTTATGATTCGTCGTTAGAAGAATCGCATACTCATTGGTATTATCATATTCAAAAATTAAATCTCTTTCTTTCATTTTAATAAGGTTTAATTGATCCTTTCTATCAATAAAATTAGCTAGTATGTGATTGATACCAATAAGGATTGATCCCTTTAATAAAGAATCATCAGTTTCCTTTCCTTTTTCAAAATTATATGAATATAAGAGAATCCCACTCTTATGGAATATAATGAAATCAAAAATTCTATTTGTAAGTTCAATAAACAAAGTTGGTTTTTTAAATATGGTATAAGAAACAAAGATTGCTCCCATTAGATAAATTATGTAATACATATATCTAAATACTATATTTTGGACAATAAGATGTAGTGTATACAATAGTATTATAAAAGAAAAATGAAAGGTTAAGATACCTAGATTTCGACCTGATTTCTTATCTCTGAATTTAGAAAGATTATTAATTAAATTAAACCAAATAAAAGAAAATATACTGATATTATATAGTACAAGAATTATTGCTAATATCAGATTGTTAAATTCATAATAATAATAATTGTCGCTTGCTTGAAAAATATCAATTGAATTTGAAAGAATAGTTAAACTTACTATGATACCACCTACGAATGGATAAAGTATTGATATAATACTTGTTATTCTTTTATATTTAATAATGAAAATTTGAATAACACTTAACATATTAATGGAAATAATCCAAAAAATAATAGATAATTTCCAGAACAAGAGTGTTACAATTTCATTTAAATTTATGTCAGCTGAAAGAATGAATAGTGAAAAAAAAACAATTCCTAAAAATAGGTATAAACAAATATTTAAAACTGTGTTTACAGTAGTACCATAGTTTTCCCTATTAAGATATACATAAATGATCCCTATAAAGGATATACAAATGGATACTATTATTAGAACTACACTAAAAATCACAGTTGTTTATCATCTGAAAGAATGAATTTCTCTAATTAAATAAAAGATGTTAGTACAATTTTATATACCTATGGTTTTTATTACATTTTTTTTATCTTTTCATTACTAACCATATTTAATTTAGAAAATGTAATTATTTAATATATTAAATAGTAAATAAATAAAAAGAAATAAATACAAACTTTATTTTAAGCAAAAGTAAATTCTGCTTATTTCCCAATGAATGAGTTTATTAAATATCTGATAAGAGAGGATTTAATTAGAAAACTCCTTGAATATTATAAAGAAAATCAAAATAAGCAGATCAAAGAGGTTTTATTTAAGAATTTCATTGAAAAACTCGATGAGATAGAAGATAGAAATGTTTCAAAAAATAAA
>JAHQWY010000312.1 GCA_029856445.1 Promethearchaeia archaeon | reverse complement strand
GGTGAGAAATTAAAGGTAACCTACCATGATCCTTGTCATCTAGGTCGTCACATGGATTTATATGAAATACCAAGAGAAGTTATAATGAAAATCCCAGGAATACAATTAATAGAAATGAAAAGGAATCGTAATCATGCATGGTGTTGCGGAGCGGGAGGTGGTGTCAAAAGTCAATTTCCTGAATTAGCTGTTGAGATTTCAAAGGAGAGACTAAAAGAAGCAGTTAAAGCAGGAGCAAACCTACTAACTACTAGCTGTCCATTCTGTATTGGTAACCTAAATGATGCTTATAATGAAATGGGACCAGAAATCAAAGAAAAAATTAGATTACTTGACATTATCGATTTAATAGCATCCAAATTGTAAAATTATTTAATTTTTTAAGCTTTTTCTCATTTGTTGATTAAACTAATCATTCTAGAAAAAAGAATTACCGAATTACCCAATTTTAAATATAATTAGTTTTATCTCTTAATAAAGAAGGATCTTATTAATATTCCTTAAAACAAATTCTCAGATAATTTTGGGGTTTTAATATGGCAACTAAAATCTCCTTTATTGGTAAACCAGAAATGGGTAAAACTACTATTAAAAAAGTTATTTTTGAAGGCGAAGATCCGAGTGAATTAGTTCTTAGTCCTCTAGAAGCAACTATCGGAATTAAGTACTCTGTTCATGAATTTATGGATTCAAAAGTCAGTTTAATTGACGCTCCAGGTCAATCATTACCAATAATATTAGAGGATGAACAAAAACAGATACTCACATTTGGGGATACAAGCGCAATCATATATATTTTTGACTATCCAACATGGATATCAGATTCTCAAGACATCATTGATGATGTGAGAAAAATATATGAAATCAATAAAAAACATGATTTCAATGCCAAGATTATATTATTTCTGCATAAAATTGATCTTATAATTAAGAAAAAGATTGGTACTCTTCTCTCCTTCATAAGAAGGCAAGTAATTAAACAATTAGAACTACCAGAAGAAATTCCGATTTATTTTACTAGTTTACATCCAAATTTAATATATACTACTTATAATGCAATTTCGAATACAATTAGTAATTTCTCTGAAAATACTTCAGCTTTAAAAGAAAGTATAAAGAATCTATTGAAAGATTCATCAAAGACAAGTTGTTTTGTTACTAATAAGGATGATTACCTTGTAATTCAAGAAATATCGGATGATTTCGATGCGAATATCCTGTATTATTTATATGAAGAAGTCTATAATATAAGCAAAACTCCCGAAATACCAACGACAAAAAGCAATGTAGTAAGTTTAGGACCTAAATTATTTAATAGAGTAATAGAAAGCATAAAAAATCATAATTCTAATTTTAAATATATTGTAGTGTATTCCGAAACTATAGAGAAAGAGGATATGATTAAAATATTAGATGATTTGAAGAAGGATTTAAATTTATAATTTTATACAAATATAATATAATAATAAGATTCCAAATATGCTACGCCAAATTTTTATAATTCTAAAAGATAAATTGGTATATCAAAGGAGTTATGCGAAAGGATTAGATACAAATCTTTTTACAAACGTTTATAAAAAGGTCAAGAAAGTTGCCCTTTCTAAGTTTGGACCAGAAACAGGAATATATGAATTTTTTGAGTATAAACTTTCTTATATTGTTGATGAGGATTCTGATCTCGTGCTACTCTTTGTATCTGGACTCGGTGATGAATTTAGAGATATAGAACCTCAGTTAAAAAAATTCAAAAAAGAATTCTTAGGATATTATGGTGATAGCATTAAAAAGGATGATTTCGAAATAATAAATGAAGTTTTAGACCCGATTGTTGATAATATTCATAGAAACCTTAAACCTAAAATTTCCATTGTTGGATTTTCTGGAGTTGGGAAAACAACTACTACAAGATTAATAAAATCAGAGGAAATCCCTATGCAACATATTCCTACAATAACAGGTGAAGTTGCAACCATCAAGATTGGAAAATTATCTTTTTTCTTATGGGATTTCGCTGGACAAGACCAATTCGATTTTTTATGGGAGAAATTCATAAGAGGTAGCGACGCAGTTCTCTTAATGACGGATTCAACTTTGGAAAATCTCGAAAAAAGCCGTTTCTTTATAGAATTAGTGAATAAAGCAGTACCCTATGCCCGATTTGCGGTCATCGCAAATAAGCAAGATTTACCTGACACAATGAAAGTTGGAGACATAGAAAGGTTAATGGGAAATAAAACGTATGGATTCGTAGCTATTGATCCCAATAATCGTCCAAAAATGATTCGCATAATAGCAGATTTATTAGATATGGATAGTAAAGTATCCCCCTTATTAAAACCATTATTAGAGAGAGAAAATTTAATGGATGCAGCGCAGAAAGCTCTGGAAGGAGGTGAATTTCAAGAAGCAGCTATTTTATTCGAAAAGATAAGCAATTTGTGTCTCGAATTAGGAGATGATTCCCTCGCAATTGATTTTCAAAATAAAAGTGAGAAAATAACTAATATGCTTAAATCACTTGCTAGTTAATATAATTTAATTTCATATAATATTTGATTTTCTAATATTAATTCTACCAAGTTCTTGTTATATTTTGTAAAAATACCAAGACTTCTGTATCTCTTAACGGAACTATATTTGAATGAAAGATAATTCGATTATTATTTATTGGTAATATAAATTTCATTTCTTTGGATTCGTGCTCATTAAGAGCTTCTTCTATTTTTTCTTGAGCCTCTTTTACAATATTGAGTGGCAGAAATTTGCTTATATGGTTTCCTAAAAATTGTTTTGTATTAAACATCTGTTCCGAAATTGCTTCGATTTTTTTATCTAGTTTAACATCCAACAATATACCCTGTTTTGAGATTTTAAATATCGAAAATGGAATATGTTCAAAGAGAATATTGTTTTGTATTTCACTTTGTCGTAGTTCTTCTTTATTTTGCATTCTTTCTATTGCGGTACCCAATTCTAACCCAATGGTAATTATTAATTCCATTTCTTCAGGTAATAGTGATTTAGAATCCTCAAAGATCATATGTAATGAACCAATTATTTCAAACTTTGAAAATAAAGGAATTATTGCAGTTGATCTAACTTCTATTCCCTCGAAAAATCTTTTTATAACTTCTGGAAAATTGTTATTAATAAGTGCTACTCCTTTAGTAAACACAATATCATAAGGACTTTTATTAATATCTAAATCACTATTCTGTAAGATAAAGTAGGAAGGAAAACCTTTATGAACTTTAATACTTGCTATATTTTGAGATTTTTCTATTAAATAAATACTACATCCCTTCAGATCAAATAAATTAATGAAACTGTCTCGAATTTTAATTAATAATTCAGATAGGCTATTCGCTTGATTAGCGATACTTATAATCTTATTCAAAATTTCAGTCTTTTTAACTTGTTCCTTAAGTTTATCTTCAATCAAATGTATATCAGTTATATCATGAAACATATACTGGATAAAGTATTGATCTGCCAGCTGTATTTCATTTACACTAACTTCTAAATACATTTGGGTATTTGTAGATTTCTTAATTCTAGATATAATAGGAGGTGGTTGATCAATTAACTGTTTTACCATAGTTGGATCAACTAAACCTTCATCAAACAACTCAATATTTAATGCTTCTATACCAATAATCTCATCTTTTGTTTTTTCTACCAATCTTTCCCCCTCAGAATTTACATCGACAATTATTCCTGTATCTCGATTCATTATGAAAATTGCATCCCTCGCAGCTTTAAAAAGAACCTGATATCTTTGCTCAGCCATTACTAAGGTCTTAATAGCGGGTTTTATTGATTCAAAATAAGAATAAAAGAAGTTTTTAATTTCCTGTAATTTGTTGAGATCAGCTCTAAAATCCTTAGGTTCGTGATCGAAAGCTTTATACGCATCATCAAGTTTTATTATATATTGAGCACATCCGGCTAGGAGCTCATTAGCGAACATTATAGTTAAATTTGTACTTGATTCAGTAACTAATGAAAGCAGAAAGCTCTCATATCCACCTCTAGCAAATGGGCTGAGAATTTTAAAAAATAAGTTTGCTGTTTTCAAGTTTCCAAATATATGTAGAAATACACCCTTGGTTGGAAGCTCCATTAACGAGGGGATTTTACTCACATTTTCGTTCTCTAATGATTGAGGTGCTTTTAACACTATCTTAGGTCCATATAATGGATCAAAACGGCTTAAAATTAATGCAGCTTCCAAGATCTTTCACAGTTTTTAAGTATATACTCTCGAATTTTAAGTAAAAATTGGATTATTTAAATTTATTTTTAAGCAAGTATTTTTAAATTATTCTGCCGTAGATTCATATACTTT
>JAHQWY010000311.1 GCA_029856445.1 Promethearchaeia archaeon | reverse complement strand
AGACACAACATGTAAATTACAAATCTGGGATATTGGGGGTCAAGAAAGATATAAGTTTTTAAGATCAAGCTTTTTTGATGGAGCAAATGGAGCATTAGTCCTCTTTGATGTTTCAAGATGGCATACTTATGAAGAATTGGATGATTGGATTACTGATTTGCGGGAATTTGCGGGAGAAAATGTTCCTTTTATATTAATCGGTAATAAAGTTGATCTTATTGAAGAGATTTATGGAGAATATGACAAAAAGAGTGCTGATCAATTTGCTAAAAGCCAAAATACGTTTTATGTCGAAACCTCAGCTAAAACTGGTGAAAATGTTGAGGGTGCATTTCTTAATCTTACTCAAAGAATGATACAGAATCAGAAACTCACTTAAAATCTTATAAGTCTCATAAAGTTAACTAATCAATGATTCTAACTATAGCCAGTGATAAGAGATTTGTATAAAACTTAGCTAAATTACGCCTTTTCATCTCATTTAATATATCATCTTTCTCAAAAGCGAAGTCATCTAATTTCTTCTCTATAATACTTATATCTTTTTCAATGAACGTGATTTCTTCCTCCAAATTTTGTATCTCTTGTAACCTCGTTTGTTTCCTTGTTTCATCCTTCAAATTATTGATATTTTGTAATTGTCGTTGTGTTGGTCTATTTTTCTCCTTTCTTTCTAATCTCAATTTAAGGGATTCTAATTTCAATTTTAAGATTTTTTTGTTATGATCATATATTTTTCTTTTCTTTTCTCTTTCTAAAGAATAGATTTTATCATTCAATTTTCTAACTTCCTCTTTCCAAATGGATGTCTTAGATTTTATAATCTTTTTCGCATTTTCTTGCAGTGTATTAATAAAATTGCTTTCCAACTTGATACTTTTGATTTCTTTATTGAATTGAAAAATTTTCTCATAATTATCTATATTTAATATAAAACTCTCGAAATTTTCTATTTCTTTTCCAGTTTCATCCACAACGACTGGTAGAATCTGACTTTCAATTATATATCCTTGAAATTTAACTATGAAAATAAAGAGATATAAATCCTTTTCTAGAATTGTTTCAAAATCGAAAGCTTCCGGTATCTTCTGTCTTTTTATTTCAAAGATGGTATAGGTCCCTCTAAACGAATCATCTCTACAGAAATCTAAAACAGCATTGATTAATGGATGACCTAAAGCAAAAAAATCAATTTCTTCTCTTTCTCTCGCAAATTCTAAATTAAAAGTACCAATATATTCACCTAAAAGTTTGTATCTTGGATTTTTTAAGATAATATCACTGATCTTTATCTTTGTTATGACATTATCTAATTCTTCTGTTTTGGCCGTATCTGGTTTAATATTTTCTATGAATCCATATCTGTTATTCTCAAGATTCAAAAAATAGTTCATTAGGAGAAATAGTTCATTATGAGTTAACTTAACATCGATACAGGAAGCCAAAGAGCTAATAAGACCTTCCATTTGAAATGATTTCTTATCAATCATCAAGTCATCTAATTGCATTTCAATTTCTTTTGCCTTTTTGATCTCTTCATCTAGAGTCCGATAAAATTCATTGAGTTTTTTCCTCTTTTTTCCATCATTTTCGGCAAAAATAACATTTTTAAGATCTTTTTCAACTCTACCTATGATAGGTTCTAAAATTCCTATAGATTCTTCAAATAAGTTGATCCTTTTAATTAAAGCATAAACTATATCCGTTTCTACAGTTCCTTCCATGTAAAAATTATATATAAAAATTTCTCGGGATTCTTGTCCAATTCTATCAACACGACCAATTCTCTGTTCAAGCTTCATTGGGTTCCATGGTAAGTCATAATTAATAAGTGTTCTACAGAATTGAAAATTTCGACCTTCGCCTCCTATTTCTGTTGAGAGTAATATTGAAAAACCTTGATGATTGCGGAATCGTTCAACCGCTTCATCTTTTTGTTGCTTATCTAAACCACCATAAAATACTTCCACGAAAAACCAATTTTCTTGACTTTCTATTAAATTTTTCAAAAATTTAAGTGTGTCAACGAATTGCGTAAAAACTATAACTTTTTCATTAAGATTGCGAGAATATATTTGATTAAGGATTTCTATTAATTTATCAGATTTTGAATCATAAGGGATTTGCTTAAGTTTATTATAAAACTCCTTTAAAATCTTTTCTTGGTTGAATATATTAAGGCTCTCGTCAATTTGCTTTTCTGTTAATCTATCTTTTAGATCATCAAATGACTCGGAATCAAGAAATTCTTCTTCCAGCTCTAATTCGAAAAATTCAGGATCTTCCTCTTTTATAACATCTAAGTTAAGGAAAATATCTTTATAACGAGTTATTTGTTCCAATCTTCGTTCAAGGCTCTTAAGAATAGCATATTTCGAACTTGTTAATAACTTTTGAAGAGTAGTTATTACAAATCCTAATCCTACATTTTTTGTGCTAATTGATGAATTATATATTTGAGCAAGGTATAAACGAATTTCATTATAAACATCTAACTCTTCCCTTGTTGGGTTAACTATAATAGTGTTGACGATCCGTTTATTTAAAAATTCTTCTGAAAATACGTTTTTCTTTCGATTTCTGATTATTAGTTTGGATAATGTATGGTCAGCCTCTATTTTTTTAAATAAATTAATCTTAAATGATTCATCGTTTAACTTTGATAAAACTTCATTATCGGTGCTTTTCTTATTTACATATCGTAGATTTTTCAGCAACTTTAAAGTACTTTTAATTTCAAAGTTGTTTAATTTATCAATTTGGTTTATGTTAGTAATAAGAAGATTAATAAAGGGTAAGTTTTTTCTAAAATGCTCGAAATCACTAAAGGAACTAAATATTTCAGGATGGATCAACTCAATTAAAGAAAATAGTTCAAATGAATGTAATTGTAAGGGAGTAGCTGTTAACAAAAGTAAACTTTCACAAGTCGTACTTAAATTTCGAGCTAACTCATAATTTAATGTTTCTCTATATCTTCCTGTTGAAGCATTTATCAGATACCGTCGTAAATGATGAGCTTCATCAAAAATGACAATATCCCATGATATTTTTGATAATAACTCGATATATTTTCTATTTCGAGCAAATTGAAGTGAACAAATTATCAAATTATCATAATAAAATGGATTTTGAAACAAGTCTGCATTTTTATAAAAACTGTTTTGATTTAGTTCTTTAATCTTTTTCCCATCGTAAATTGAAAAATTTAAATTAAATTTGTTTTCAAGCTCAAATTTCCATTGCTGAACTAACGATGCTGGAACTATAATTAATATTCTCTCAGAAAGGTTCCGAGCCATCATTTCCTTAATATATATTCCTGCTTCAATAGTTTTACCTAATCCTACCTCATCTGCTAAAATAATTCTGGGAAAATGTTCCTCTGACAACCGATGAGTAACATTAATTTGATGTGGCATTAGAGATAAGCGAGAATTTGTAATGCATTTAATCTGATATGATGTGTAATAAGAATAAAACAAGTTAGCCCAATATTTTAGTAAAAAATTCTGTGGAGGATCGATCTTTTGTTTTGCTATTGAGATCTCAATCGGTGTAGAATATTTAGCATAAATTTCATTCTCGTAGATTTGAATTTTTTTACCATTTTTTTTTAGAAATTCATAAGAAATAATTCCATCTTTAATCATAAAATCTTTGGAATTAATTATTCCAATCCCTTGTTTGCTTTCAATCTTTTCATTTATCTCGAATATATAATGAATTAGATCAATAGGATGGATTATCTTAATAAAATTATTCTTGAAAAGCACTTTATATTTGGCTATAACTTGAGTATCCTCATCATCCAATGACTTTGAAGTGGGAATTTCGATGACTTTGATAACCTTACCTATTCCTAAGTCTGGATTTAGCCTGTAAATGACTAAATTTCCTAAATTAAATTTTTGTCCTTGACAATATATATTGAAACATTTGGAAAATCTCGATTCTAATTCTTTTCCACAAAATGGACAATTAAACTTGAGGGTATGCGTCTTGGAAACCATTATATTTATAATGTATTTAATATAAGGAATAGTAAAAATTTTCGTATTATTAGATTAGACTATTTAATATGAATATTAAGGAAAAAAGATAAAATTTTCGTGATAAAATTGGAATCTCAACTTACTCCAAAAAAGGCTAATGATCTAAATAAAATTCAAGATGCCTTGTATTATTGGGATTCTAAATCACAAACTTATAAAAGCTTCAATAATGAAAAATATAAAGAGTTTATAAAAGTTAATATTAAAATTTAAACTGATTAAAAAATGTCGGATGTGGGGATAGAACCAACTTATGTTGGTAAGAATGAAAATTTAAAGTTTATAGTGCCAACAGAGCTCTTTAAAATGAGATTAAA
>JAHQWY010000310.1 GCA_029856445.1 Promethearchaeia archaeon | reverse complement strand
CAATAGCAATGCCCAACACAGTATTTGGATTTATCAGGGCGGCGTCAGATGGCGATATATCGTGGGCAATGATTATCGAATCCTTCGGCACGTCGACAATTGAGCTGTGTGTGAGCCCCATCAAATTGCGGATGACCCTCATTCCAATATCCCAAATGTCTACAACTCGTTCTCTGAGATAGAGCGTTTTCGCCGCACCAAGTTTTTCCGCATAATTACTCAGTACCTTATGGTAAATGTATTCAGCATTTTTCTTTTCATCATTTATTCTCTTCCTCACTGTGCTAATAATTTCTTTATCCTCAAGCATCAAGATTTGGGCATCAAGAAACTGAGCGAAATCGACTCCTATCTCTTGATTAATACGTTCTTTAATACTCTTGAGCTCACGTTTTGTTTGTTTTATAGCTTTTTATCTATTTGGGAAACTCATTACAACTTTACAGGAACCTTTATCTTTTCCTAAAATCATAATTTATTCATTAATCACTAGTGCAATTGCTACAATAATCGAATTAATTTCTCCCAGCACTTATGATGATTTAACTGTTCCTTTAGGAAGTACATTAATTATATTCTTATTAACTATATTATAATTTGTTTGAAATTTTTTAATTCGCTTTTAATACTCTAAAGAAAGGGAAAATACAAAACAATTGTCATGGAAACCTTACAAAAATCGTTTGATGTTATTGTAGTTGGAGCTGGTACTGGAGGTACCACTGCTGCAAGGTTTATTGCTAAAAAAGGTTTAGATGTATGTTTAATTGATAGAAAGCCAAGGGATAAAATTGGGGATAAAATATGTGGTGATGCTGTAGGAAATGAAATTTTTGGTCTTTTAAACATAGAACACCCTAAAAACGAAGAACTATCTTGTCATATTAAGGGAGCAAAACTATATTCACCTAATCTAAAGAAATGCCTAACTTTAATAGATCCTAAGCAAGCAGGATATATTGTAAACAGATTGGAATTTGGTCAACGACTCTTAAACGAATCTATTGATGCAGGAATAAAACAATTTTTAGATAAAACTATGGCTCTAGATTTAACATATAATAACGGAACTGTTAATGGTTTAAAAGTTAAATTAGAAAATGGAGAAAAAAGTGAATTAAAAGCAAAATTGATAATAGATGCTACAGGGTTTTATTCTCCTATAAGAAAAATAATAAAAAGTTCTCTAATTGAAAAGAATATATCTAAAGAAGATAGTATATTATGCTATCGTGAAATAATTAAATTTTCACCAAAAGACCAAGAAGTTCAGGATCCTGAATATATATCCATTATTCTCGATCAAGAAAAAGCTCCAGGAGGATATATATGGTATTTTCCAAAAAATGAATCCTCAGTTAATATTGGATTAGGAGCTTTTATGGATTTCAAAGGAAAAGTAAAGGATTTCTACAAAAGAAATGTGTTTCAAGAATATATTAAAACTTCTAAATTTGAAATTGTTTCTTCTGGTGGTGGAGTTGTTCCAGTAAGAAGACCATTATGGTCCTGTACTGATAGTGGTATTATGTTTGTTGGGGATTCTGCTTGCCAAGTTAATCCCCTTCATGGAGGTGGAATTGATCCATCAATGCGAGCAGGATTTTATGCCGCTAATTCAGCTATTAATGCTATTGAAGAAGATAATTATTCAATAAATATGTTATGGGATTATAATCATTCTGTTATGACTAGTTTTGGTGCTGAATTTGCTGCTTTAGATTTACTAAGAATTGTTCTTCAACATCTTTCGAATGAAGACTTGAATTTTGGTTTAGAGCGAGATTTACTTAGTGGAGAAGAAATTCTAGAAATATCCTCAAAAGGTGGATTAAATTTATCCTTAATTAATATGGCGGTAAAATTATTTAAAGGAATTTCTCGTCCAAATTTATTATTAGATTTAAATTATCTCAGGATAAGAATGAACGAAATATCTAAACTTTATAAAAATTTTCCAGAAAATATAAGTAATTTTCCAGAATGGAAGGAAAGTGTTAATGAAATTTATAATAAAGTAAGAAGAATGATTGTTAATACAAAAAAGGGTAAAAAATTATAAAGGTGTAGTAAATATGGTTGACATTTTAATTGATGAATATATCGAAAAAAGCACTTATGAATACATCATTAAAAAACTTAATAATGATGGCGCTTTACATTTCTCTTTAATCGATCCAGACCCTTTAAGACAGGGACCAAACAAAGCTGCAAAAATGGCTAAATATGCTGAAGAAGCAGGCACCGATGCAATTTTAATTGGGGGAAGTACCGTCTTTGATCAGACGTTTGTAGATAAGACAATATTAGCAATTAAAGAGAAAGTTAATGTCCCTTTAATACTCTTTCCAGGAGGAGTAAGTAATATATCTCAATATGCTGATGCGATTTTGTTCATGTCTCTATTAAATTCGTCAGATCCCTTTTTTATTATTGGTCAACAAGCTTTAGCTTCATACACTATTAAAGCTGCTGGTTTAGAATCTATATCAATGGCTTATTTAATTGTAGAGCCTGGAGCAAGTGCTGGCTGGATTGGTAATGCTAAACTTTTACCACGAAATAAGCCTAAATTAACTACCGCTTATGCTTTAGCGGCAGAAATGTATGGATTTAAAATTATTTATTTGGAAGCTGGTTCCGGAAGCGAAAGAATTCCAAAAGAACATATTGAAATGTGTTCAAAAATTATAAATATCCCTATAATTGTGGGTGGAGGAGTAAGTTGCAAAGATGATGCAAAATGTTTCGTTGAAGCAGGAGCTGACATTATCGTTATGGGAACATTTCTTGAGAATAATCTTTTAAAAGATAATGGAACATCGTTACAAGAAATCATAGAAGAGATAAAAGATGCAGGAAAAACACAAAAAAAGAATTATCCTATAAAGTGAAATTCTAAGCTAAAAGGGGAATTAATAAATGAAAGTTAAAGATATAATTGAAATACTCCGCCCTCTAAACGACCTTATGGGAAGTTTAACTGTTATCATAGGGATTTTAAATACAAGAATTGGAATCAACGCCAATAAACTTATTCTTAATATAATCTTAGGTATTATAACATACTTCCTTATAGCTGGATCGGGAAACGTCATAAATGATTATTATGATATAGAAATTGATAAAATAAATCGTCCAGAAAGACCAATTCCAAGAGGATCAATAACTTTAAACCAAGCAAAGATTATATGGATGATCACAGCCTTAACCGGCATAGCTATAGCAATTCTTCATAGTTTTCTGTTTAACATAGGTTATCTCAATATAATCATAGCCATAATTATGGCATTTATTGGATGGTTATATGCTGCTTGGGGTAAAAAGAGTGGATTTATCGGAAATATAATTGTCAGTGTATCGTTTTCTATTGGACTTGTCTACGGAGCAATTTTAAATAATTCAAAGGTGCCCTTTTTTATTTATTTCTTCTTTTTAACTTCATTCTTCCTTTTACTTTCTCGAGAAATTATTAAAGGGTGTGAAGATATTGAAGGCGACAAAAAAGAAGGTGTAAAAACTCTAGCTATAAAGATTGGTATCAAGTATTCTACTAAAATTGCATTGGTTTTTGGAATATTTGCCATAATATTCTTTATATTACCCTATTTCACAAATATTCAAAACCGCATATTATTTTTATTTTCTATGGTTTTCGGTTTAGCTGCTGTTTCTTATGCTGTAATTATCATGATTAAACGTAATTTAGAAAGAAAAGATTTTAAAAATGTTAGTTTAATCTTAAAAATAGGTGCATACCTAGGATTAATTGCCTTCCTATTTGCAAGTTTTTAGGAGTTCTAATATTTTATTAAAATTCCTCTTTTCAATTATATTAACAAAATTTTCCTTAATTTCGTGACTTATTTTCCTATAAGGAAATGTCTGGATTAATTTTCTTGTCTGAGTCAATCCTAAATATTTTCTTGTATACTCGGCTTTGGAATATTTATAAGTAGTGAGAAATTCGCTGTCTAATTTCTCTCTAAAAGTTTCTAATATAAAATTAAAATAATCTTTTAATAATTTTTGTTCATTTGGTGTAATCTTAGGTTCAAAAAATAATTGTATTGGATGAGTTCTATAGGTATTTCCAGAAACATAAATTCCATTCACATTAAAATCTTCTGAAATTACTCCTAATCCTACTCTTCCATTAATAGAACCTGTATCAACAGTTCGAATATACAATATATTAGATTCTATTAAGTCTTTTAGCTTATCATTTACTTGAAGGATTAGGTTATTATACCGATTATTGTGATAAGCATTAGCATCGATAGCATTTAACTTGTTCACTCCTCTATTATTCAAAACATCTTTCTTTAATAAATAATATTTGACTATTAATGGTTCTAAAGCTCGATATTCATTAAGAAA
>JAHQWY010000309.1 GCA_029856445.1 Promethearchaeia archaeon | reverse complement strand
TATCACCCGACTTTAGGGGAGGGTCTTTTTTTCTTAGGTGTATGAGGGGAAAGTTTAAAGGACCAATATATTTATTTAATCCTAAATTTGCTGGTCAAGAATTATTGGGATATAAAATATATAGTTCAATTTTAGATATTGAAGAACCCATAGATTATGTAATCCTAGCTATACCTGCACGATTATGTCCTAAAGTAATGGAAGAGATTGGTAAACAAGGAGTTCCCTTTGTAACTGTTTTTGCTTCAGGTTTTCGTGAAGTTGGTAAAGAATATCTTGAACAGGAACTCTTGAGAGTTGCTAAACGATATAATATAAGAATTATAGGTCCAAATTGTCTAGGGGTCTATAATCCAAAAGCTGGACTTCATTTCGCTTTTTCACAATCTAGGAAATCAGGTAATTTTTCTGGAGTCTTTCAATCAGGCGGAATTGCTCAAAATATGTCTCAATTAGCTGTTTCATATGGTTTGTATATTTCCAAATTCATTTCCATTGGAAATGCTTTAGATTTGTCCCCAGTAGAATTTTTAGAATACTTTAATCTTGATGAGTATACAAAAATCATAGGATTATATATTGAAAATTTAAGATCTGTAAAACAAGGAAGAGATTTCATGAAAGTGGTAACAAAATGTAACCTAAATAGAAAACCCGTGATACTTTGGAGAGCAGGATATGGCGAAGCTACAAAAAAAGCAATACTATCTCATACTGGCGGACTTGCAGGTAATAATGAAATGTGGGTTGCTGTGGGAAAACAAACAGGTTGTAGCATTGTAAGTAATTCAGATGAATTAGCAGCATTAGCTTCAGCTTTTAATTTAACTCGGCTACCAAATACCCGAAATGTTGGTGTTATTGGAATAGGTGGAGGATCAACTATAGAAGCGATTGACATTCTTGAGAAAAATAATTTAACCATCCCAAGTTTAACTGAGAAAACTATAAGTAAAATGAAGAGGTTTATACCAGATGTTAATACTAATGTTACAAATCCACTTGACTTAGGTGGTTCAGGAATTCAACCAAATATATACTACCGTACGATAATGGCATTAGAAAAAGATCCGAATATCTCCTCAATTGTCTTCATCAAAGATCCTGAAAGATTTGGTAATTTTCAGAACTTGATGAAAGAAATATTACGTTATAATCAGGGATTTGAAGGAGTTAAAATGATGGATTTAAATAGAGAATTTATTAGATACATTTCAAAAGCTAAAAGTGTAAGTATTAAGCCTATGTATTGCGTTATGCTAAAAATTAATGAAGGTTTTGAAGAATATAAGAGTAGATACAAATTTAAGTTAAAACTCTTGAATCGCAATGTTCCTGTTTTTGAAAGTTTGGATTTAGCAGGAAAAATATTAGATAAAGTGAATAGTTATAGAGAATTCTTACAAAAACATGGAAAATATCCTAAAAATATTGTCTAATCTTTATGTTGGATGTCTATTGGGCGGCCAGGACTTCCTTGATAATAATAATTACCGGATTTACCTCTCCAATTTTTATGTAAAACAGTATTTGGATAAATTATATTATTATCCTCTGTAATTGCATTTGGACCTACGATATCACCAGGATATATAGTAGTATTTCTCCCTAATTTGATTTCCATCATAGTAATTTTACCAAAAATGGTATTGACAGCATGACTTGATAATCCGCTCGATGGATATATGAATACGTTATCACCAATATCAGTAAATTCTAATCCTACATAACTATCATAATAAATTACATTTTGTCCAATTTTATTATGACCTATCCTCCGAAGTGTCCGGTTGATAAGCCAGGGAAACGGTGATTTTGATGTTAACCACATGGGATATTTGATAATAAAACCTCGTTTATGGTAATATTTAATCAATTTTCCTTCTGGACTGTTTATATCATCAAGAACTCTTGCAAAAACACCTTGTTGTGGTGGAGATTTTTTGTTCCAACTTCGAGTCCAAAGAGCTGTAAATTCGATTAATATTATTAAATAAGAATAATACAATAAAAAGAGAAATGATGGCAAAATAAGAAAGTGGATAAGAGGATCAATTGAAAATAAGTTAATAAAGCAATATTCAAACACTAAAAAAAGCCCTAAACAAATATAGAGAGGAACGAGAAAGCTAATAAAATTAATTTTAAAAAAATCAAAAGCTGGAAGCTTTACCGTTTTATCTTCAACTTCTTTAGGTGAAGAACCATTTAATTTACCCTCTTCGCTTTTTTTCATAATATATTAATTAGTAAAGATCTTTAATAAAATTATTATATAAAGTATTGAGTTAAAAAGAAAAAGTAAGGTACAATAAACGAGTTTATAACTCTATAGTATTCTCCATTTCTTTAAATTGTTCTTTTTGCATTAATGGAACAATGCTTTTAAAAGTCATAATAAAAGCTCCTAATGCTAGCATCGCCATAACAAATCCATATAAACAAGGCTCAAAATTTTCTAATAAGAATGTGCTTAGAATAGGACCTGCTATTTGAGCGAGGCTATCTAATGTCGTAGTAAAACCATTAATCTTTCCCACTTCCTTTGGTGTAACGGTTTGAGTCACGTTACTTATTAAAATTCCTCTTGAACAGGAAACACCATAACTCACAATAACCATTAGAAGTACAAAAATCCAAATTTCTGGGTAATATGTGCCAAATATTCCTATAAAAAAGAATGACACTACTAAAACAAGCAAACCCATAAACTTCATTTTCTTTTCTCCCAATTTTCTCATTGTTGGTTTAAACAAGGTGAATCGTACAATGGCTCTTGATACACCTGAAACTGTTAAAAGCAAACTTACTCCTATTGTATCAAGTCCTAATATTAGACCGATAAAAAGAGCGAGAGTTGAAACATACATTATAAAAGAAAATGAATGGAGGGCATATTGTGTTAATAAATATAGAGCTTCCTTGTTTTCCCAAAGATTAATTTTTAATTTAATATGTTTTTCTATTTTTTCCCTTACGGATTTTGGCCAAGATTCTTTTATGAAAAAGAAGGTCGTTATAATTGTTAAAAATGAAAATCCTGCTGCAACTAAACCTGGAAGCGCCATAGGATAATTTGGGCCGAAAATTCGAAATACAGATAAAAATCCACCTAATCCTGGAGCAACAAGTCCAGCTATAGTCATTACTACGCCTACATTCGTCATCTGGAGAGCTCGATCCTTTGGGGGGACTCTATCAGTAATTATTGCTTTTGTAAGAGGAAAGTTACCCCCAAAAATACCATCTACAATACGTGCAATGAAAAACATCTTAAGCGAACTTGAAAAAGCTAGAATTAAAAATGCTGTACATGTACCTGCTTCAGCTATTAATAACATCGGTCTTCTTCCATATTTATCACTTAATTTACCCCACATAGGGGCAGAAAAAAGTGAAAACATAGCATTAGTCGCTAGTAATAAACCTATTACGAAAGGGGTTGTGTTAAAGAACTTAATTAATGCAGGCAAATATGGTATAATAATATAAAAACCTAAAACATCAATGAGTAAACCAATCCATAAAGGACTTAAGTCGCGATATTTTGTCTTGGTAGGTTGTACTTTTCTATGTGATTGATTAGTTGATTTTTGATTCATAATACGGAAAAAACAATATCAATAAATTAAATCGTAAAATTAAATCTCATTATTAAAATTACCATTTTTAACTTCAAAACGTTAAACTTATCTAGAGCTTTTTTCCCCTAAAAAAAAATTGAGATTCAAATTATTTACTTTTTTAAGAATTCTATTATCATTTGATTTATCTCTGGAGCTCGAGATCGGGGTGAACCATGACCCGCCTTATCAATAACTTTTAGTGTACTATTTGGGATCTTCTCGTGTATTTGTTCCATAACAGATTGTGGGGTAATTCTATCGTGAGTAGAGGTTATTAGTAATGTCTCGTTCTTTATTTCATGTAATCTGTCAAATGTATGGTGTGTTGACAATGCTTTCGCTTGAACTATTATGTCCTCCTCAGTTGGTGGATCTCTCAGACTCTCTTGAATTAAATCATCAACTGACCATAATTCATACCATTTTTTTGAGGAGTCTGCTTCCATTTGCTTTCGAAACTTGATATAATAATCTGCTCGGATGGATTGCCAAAATGCTTTGATAGGATCTTCTTTTTTTGCTTTCAAATCTTGCAATCTCATATTTTTATATACTTCCGCTCCAGATTCATCAGGCGTACCATAATTAGTGTTAATTAAAACCATTTTATTAACACGTTGAGGATATTTTAAAATAAAATTTTGTACTATCATACCTCCTAAACTCCAGCCAATTATATGAGTTTTTTTGATTTTGAGAGAATCCAATAATCCGTTTATATCATCTGCAAAAATTCCCATTGTGTAAGGCCCATCCGGTCTATCGGATTTTCCTGCACCTCTGTTATCAAATCTTATTACTTTAAAATGTTC